>CATAQZ010000338.1 GCA_949487015.1 Flavobacteriales bacterium UBA4585 | reverse complement strand
TCAAAAAGGAAATTCACCTCGTTGTTTCAAATTGTCCAAAATGAAGAAATGAAATTGTAATTGATATGGCAGAAAGTATCTGAAAAACAATGTTTTAAGATATATGTATGCTGTGTTTTGCTAATTCGCTATATTCATACCACAAGACGTTTCATTTTGACTCAACAACCTTTACATACCGCAGAAATCCTCAATATTCTAAAAGAATTTCTGCATCCAGATGACCGTGTCTTGCTGACAAATGCGTCGGAAGAATTAGTCTTTGAAAAAATTTCGCTTCCCCAAGGGGCAATCGAATCGAAACTCCCAGATTTGAATAATCACATTACGATTGTAATGAAGGGGGTTATAGGTGTGAGTCATCGATTGGATACGCTGTTGAATTGGTCCCATTTTTATACTTCGGGTGATTTACTGTTTAACCTAGAGATACATGAAGAGCTGAATAAAATGGAAAGCAAATGGCACGTTTTAGAAGAAACTGTTTTGTATTCCATTAATACCAATGTGCCGGATGAGCATCCGCTGAAGAAATTAATGGTAGCATTTAAACTTCAACGTTCGCTGTTATGCAGTTATCAATACCAACATTACATTAATAATCACGGTTTGGACCGGCGAGAGTATTCCGTAAAATGGATACGTGAACACAGTAAAATAGCGGCGGGTTTACCGCGGCAAGAATTGGCAAATTTCTTAGGCATTTCAAATTCGTCGCTTAAATCCTTCCTTAAAGAAGCCTTGACCGATGCCTAGAACAAAAACAGAAGTAATTGCCACTCGATTGGCGGAAATGACCGGATTACCGGAGAAATTCCCCGACTTTTTGTCCTTCGGAACGCTATTCGAAGGACCTTTTCATTTTACTCCGGGTGAACAAATATGGGGATCGGGTCAAAAGGACGGGTACGTCTGGTTCATCCAAGCGGGGTACGGTTTTGATAAAATGGATCTTGAGGACGGAACAACCATGCTCAATGGAATGATTGAGCCAGGACTTTTTGTTTGTGATGAAAAGAACCTCATGTGGGATAAGCTAACGGTGAGCTCTGCGAAAATGTATACCCATACGACGGCGTACCGATTATCCGTCAAAAAGTGGCGTGACTTCGTTTATTCACATCCTCAGTTTCGCTCTATTCTTTATCGAATAAATGCGCACTTTCTTCAAATGCGAAAGTTGCGTTTGATGAAGCTGAAACACCAGGATAAAAAGGCCTATTGGGAAGAGACTAAAGCGCGGTTTCCCGGAATAGAGCTGTATTGCACTCAAACTGAGATTGCTAGTTACTTCGGTGTTTCAAAGTCTACGATGCACCGCATCATGAAATAGCCGTATCTTATCAGGCTATGAAGTACATCCTTCCCTGGGGACTCATTTTTAGTCGAGTGCTTTCTGCCCCGTTGGTTATATACCTCGCTATGTTGCAAGATTCGTGGGTAGGTCCGGCGGTGGTTGCAATTATCTGGTTCGCGCTTATTGGTGATATTCTTGATGGTATTATTGCGCGTTACTTTGGTATTGCCACGCCGCTAATGCGCCGCGCGGACAGCATTGCGGATTTGATCTTTTGGTTCGGCGTAGGCACTGCTATTTGGCTTTGGCGTCCGGAGATTTTTAGACCATACCTGTGGTGGATTAGAATCGCCTTGCTTATGGAGTGCTTCACTTATGTGGTTTCTTTTCTAAAGTTTGGTAAAGAGCTTGCAGCCCATGCTTATTCGGGTAAATTATTGGGAATCGGTATTTTATTGGGGTTTACGCACCTCTGGTGGACCGGAGCGCCGCAGTGGACATTATACATGATGTTGATTCT
>CATAQZ010000337.1 GCA_949487015.1 Flavobacteriales bacterium UBA4585 | reverse complement strand
CCTTTTTCATTTCTACGAAGCTACTCATGTATTTTTGCACTCGCAATGAAGTGGTTATGAACATTTACCATATATTTGCCGTCCATAAAGAAACAGGGGTCTGGGCCAAAACTCAGGCTATTAAATAAAAAGAAGAAAATGAAAAACGGTATTCACCCAGAAAACTATCGCTTGTGTGTCTTTAAAGACATGGGTACTGGCGATCAGTTCATTACTAAGTCTTGTGCAGATGCAAAAGACACTATCGAAGTTGAAGGCGTAGAGTATCCATTAATCAAAATGGAGATTTCTAGCTACTCGCACCCATTCTACACTGGTAAAGTTAAGTTGGTAGATACAGCGGGTCGTGTGGACAAATTCCGCAGCCGTTACGGAAAGAAAAGTTAAGTTTAGACTTTATAAAATACAAGACCCGCTTTGCAGCGGGTCTTTTTTTTGCCCTAACTTTCCATAACCAAAGTCATTACCTAAAGATGCGTATACAATTAGTCGATTCTTCCAACCGCGATCACTTGCTGCCTTTAACCTTTACACGTCCGGTTTCTGAGCTGCGTTGTGGGATTTTGACCATTGCGGAAAAATATACCCGACGCGGGCACGCAGTAGGTAATGAGACACAATCGTATTTGCAGCGTAAATACCCGAGTCTTGCCAAGGCCGATCTAGCCGTAGATGGCGGTGTTTGTCCGACGGATGAATTCCTTGCCGCTGCCGAAGCGCTTACTTTGGGGCAGAGCCTATGCAAGGGCGATACCGTTATTGCATGGAAAGGTGAAAAGCCTGCAGATACCTCAGGCAGTGTGTGTTTTGAAGGACCTTTGAATATCGTCGCTCGTCCTTGGGACATATGGGGATTGAATGCAGCGGAATTGGAGGCCGATTTTGATTTGATTACCGCTGGGCGCACAAGTGCCCCTATTCATGAGACCTGCACGGTCATCGGAGATCGAATCTTTTTAGAAGAAGGAGCGAAGGCAACGGCCAGTATCTTGAATACTACATCGGGTGCCATATATCTCGCAAAGGATGCAGAAATTATGGAAGGTTGCGTGGTTCGTGGTGGATTGGCCTTGGGTGCGCATAGCGCATTGAAATTGGGCACAAAGATTTACGGGGCTACCACGTTGGGACCGCATTGTAAGGTCGGTGGAGAGGTCAATAATAGTGTACTTATAGGCTACAGTAATAAAGGCCACGATGGATTTTTAGGCAATAGCGCTTTAGGCGAATGGTGTAATCTAGGTGCCGATACGAACAATTCGAACCTAAAGAACAACTACGACGAGGTCAAAGCATGGAGTTACGTAAGTAAGCGTTTCGCTAAAACCGGTCAACAGTTCTGTGGATTGATTATGGGTGATCACAGTAAAAGTGGCATCAATACCATGTTCAATACCGGAACCGTAGTGGGAGTGAGTGCCAATGTATATGGCGCTGGTTTTCCACGTAATTTCATTGCTTCATTTTCATGGGGAGGCCCTCAAGGCACTATGGAGTATAAACTCGACAAAGCCTTAGATACGGCACATCGGATGATGCAGCGCCGCGGTTTAGCAGTAGATGACGTGGAGAAAGAAATCTTACAAGCCGTCTACGAACAGACTTCGGAATTCCGTCGTTAAAGCGCTTTTAAAGCGGCAATCGTCGCGATAGGATCATCACTTTTGAACACAAACGAACCGGCAACCAGTGCGTCTGCGCCTGCCGCTAGCAAACGTGCGCCAGTTTCAAGATTAACACCACCGTCTATTTCGATGAGTGCTTTAGAACCCGAACGGTCAATCAGTTCGCGCGCTTGTGCGGTTTTCTTAATGGTATTTTCGATAAATTTCTGACCGCCAAATCCAGGGTTCACACTCATTAAGAGTACCTCATCTAGATCTTGTATGATATCTTCTAGTACACTTACAGGGGTATGTGGATTCAGCGCAACACCAGCTTTCATTCCAGCATTGTGAATTTCTTGAACAGTTCTGTGCAAGTGTGTACAGGCTTCTGCGTGAACCGTTAAGATATCTGCACCACAGTCTTTAAACGTTTGAATGTAACGCTCTGGTTGTACGATCATCAAATGCACATCCATCACCTTCTCACAGTTTTCCGCCATCGTCTTTACTACAGGCATACCGTAGGATATATTAGGTACGAAAACCCCGTCCATTACATCAATATGAAACCAGTCTGCCTGGCTTTTATTGACCATTTGACAGTCGCGTTGGAGGTTGCCAAAGTCGGCAGCTAATAGTGATGGTGAGATGATAGGTGCAGCCATGCTGATGCGTTTAAGTTCCGTACAAAAGTAAAACACCCCGCCCGTGAAGGCGAGGTGTTCCATAAAAAACTTAATACCAAGTTTATTAACCGAGGTAAGTCTTCAAGATTTTACTTCTTGAGGTATGCTTCATGCGACGAATGGCTTTTTCTTTGATCTGACGAACACGTTCACGCGTTAGGTCAAATTTCTCACCAATCTCTTCCAACGTCATTGGGTGCTGTCCACCTAAACCGAAGTACAGGCGAATAACATCGCCTTCACGCGGTGTTAGTGTCGCTAATGAGCGCTCAATTTCAGTACGCAAACTGTCCATCATCAAATCTTCATCCGGATGTGGACTGTCTGAAGAATTCAATACATCGTACAAATTGCTGTCTTCACCTTCAACAAGTGGCGCGTCCATACTTACGTGACGACCACTGTTACGCATACTTTCTTTCACGTCAGATTCGCTCATCTCCAAATGCTTGGAAATTTCAGCGGCACTTGGTGGACGCTCGTGCTCTTGCTCGAGGTATGCGTATGCTTTGTTGATTTTATTGATTGAACCAATCTTGTTCAATGGCAAACGAACGATACGGCTCTGCTCTGCAAGTGCTTGCAGAATACTCTGACGAATCCACCAAACGGCGTAAGAAATGAACTTAAAACCGCGTGTTTCATCGAAGCGTTGCGCAGCTTTAATCAAACCGAGGTTTCCTTCATTGATCAAATCGGGAAGGGTTAAACCTTGGTTTTGATATTGCTTTGCTACAGAAACCACAAATCGAAGGTTGGCTTTGGTCAACTTTTCAAGGGCAATCTGATCGCCGGCTTTGATTCGCTGAGCCAATTCCACTTCTTCCTCAGCAGTGATCAACTCCACTTTACCGATTTCCTGAAGGTATTTGTCCAACGAAGCCGTCTCGCGGTTCGTTACCTGTTTTGTGATTTTTAACTGTCTCATGCTCGAGATGAATTTATTAGCGTAGGTGCGCCTTTGCTGCACAAAGGCGCACTACACAAGTTCAAAAGATAAGAATTATGCTTCGGCTTTATCGCCGTCTTTCTCCGGTTTAGGGAGTAGCACCTTGCGAGAAAGCTTCATCTTACCTGCTTTGTCAACTTCTAGAAGCTTCACTTTAACTGTATCCCCTTCTTTAAGTACGTCTTCAACGTTCTTAATACGGGTCCAGTCAATCTCTGAAATGTGAAGCAATCCTTGAACCTTCGGAGCAATCTCTACGAATGCACCGTAAGTCTGTACGCCACGTACGATACCTTCGTATACCTCACCAATTTCAGGTTCGAATGCGATGGCACGAATCATTTCTAATGCTTTATCCATCATGGCAGCATCTTTTCCTGAAATCTCCACGTGACCACGGTCGTCTACTTCAGAAATAGTGACAGTAGTACCGGTATCTGCTTGGATTCCTTGGATGTTTTTACCACCAGGTCCAATGATAGGACCGATGAATTCTTTCTTCACAGTAAGCTTGTAAATTTTAGGAGCATTTGGCTTCAATTCCGTGCGCGTCTCTGGCATGGTTTTTAGCATTTCGCCTAAGATATGCAAGCGGCCTTCTAAGCTCTGCTTTAGTGCTTTAACTAAAATCTCATAGCTCAAGCCTTTTACCTTGATGTCCATTTGACAAGCAGTAATACCTTTTTCAGTACCCGTCACTTTGAAGTCCATATCACCTAAGTGATCTTCATCACCGAGGATATCAGACAATACAGCAAATTTCTCACCATCGGAAATTAATCCCATCGCGATACCACTAACTGGACGAACCAATTTAACTCCCGCGTCCATCATTGCTAAAGTACCTGCACAAACTGTTGCCATAGAAGACGAACCGTTCGATTCAAGGATATCAGAAACTACACGAATTGTAAATGGATTTTCTGGATCAACCATTTGGTACAATGCACGTTGTGCAAGGTTACCATGACCTACCTCGCGGCGGCTAACCCCACGAATAGGACGCGCTTCACCAGTAGAGAATGGTGGGAAGTTGTAGTGTAAATAGAATTTCTCTTCACCAGTAAAGGTGGCATCATCAATTCTATTTGCATCTAACGATGTTCCTAAAGTCACTGTCGTTAGTGATTGTGTTTCACCACGCGTAAATACGGCAGAACCGTGAGCACCTGGTAAATAGTCAACTTCAGACCAAATAGGGCGCACTTCCGTAGTTGCACGTCCGTCCAAACGTTGGCCGTCGTTTAACACCATGTCACGCATTGCTTTGTATTCCACATCGTGGAAGTAGGTTTTTGCAAAACCAGTATTTGCAGACAACCACTCTTCGTCTTTACTATCTAGGTATTCGTTAAGGATTGCCTTAAAGCCTGCAGAGCGTTCGTGCTTTGGTAAACCGCTTTTAGCAACTTCGTATACTTTATCGTACGTAGCAGCCATTACTTCTTCACGCACTTCTTCGTTGTGCGTTTCGTGGCTGTATTCACGTTTAGTTTGTGCTTTCTCAACATGAGAAGCCAAACGCAATTGCGCTTCGATCTGAACTTTAATAGCATCGTGGGCATATTTAATAGCCTCAACCATTTCTTCTTCAGATATTTCTTGCATTTCACCCTCGACCATTACGACACTGTCCATAGACGCACCGATAACCATATCTAATTCAAGCTCACCAATCTGAGCAGGAGTAGGGTTGATCACGTGTTCTCCGTTAATGCGACCAACGCGCACCTCAGAAATAGGGCCGTCGAATGGAAGATCACTCACTGCGATCGCTGCAGAGGCAGCCAAACCAGTTAAAGAGGTTGCTTCAACATTCTCGTCGTACGAGATCATTTGGATCATGAGTTGAATCTCAGCGTGGTAATCCTTTGGGAATAAAGGACGCAATACGCGGTCGATCAAACGCATGGTCAATATTTCATTGTCTGAAGGACGACCTTCTCTTTTAAGGAAGCCCCCGGGTACACGACCATTGGCCGCAAATTTTTCACGGTAATCTACCGTAAGCGGAAGAAAGTCAACGCCGTCCTTCGCTTCTTTGCTGGACACAACAGTGGCCAACAGCATTGTCCCACCGCACTTAACGACAACAGAGCCATCTGCTTGTTTGGCCAGTTTCCCGGTCTCAAGTGTGATTTCTCTTCCGTCAGGAAGTACGATAGTTTCAGTAATTGCTTGTGGAATCATATATAGTGTAAATAGATACTTTTTTATACGCAAAAAGGCAATTGTAAAAATTGCCTTTTTGTGTACTTCTTAAGCTCAGATTATTTTCTTAAGCCTAGTTTCTCGATAATTACACGGTAACGTGCAATATCAGTTTGCTTTAAGTAGTTCAGTAGTTTTCTTCGCTTACCTACCAACGTGATGAGCGAACGCTCAGTGTTGTGGTCTTTTTTGTTTTGCTTTAGGTGACCGGTCAAGTGATCGATACGGTAGCTAAACAAAGCGATTTGTCCTTCAGCCGAACCTGTGTCCTTTGCTGATGCGCCGAATTCGGCGAAAATTTCTTCTTTCTTTTCTTTAGTAAGGTACATACCAAAATCGTTTTAGATGTTTGTAATGCTATAAGGCCGCAAAGATAGATAAATTATTCACTCTGAACGGCTTTTTATAAATTATTCAGAGTCTGCCTGACTCCAGTAAATCTTTGTGCCCACGGTGATTCCTTGTGCTGCCGCTTGACCACCGAGCACCTCCAATACAAAAGATGCTGGCGCGCCGCTTGGCAAGCTTTTCATCGAACGTGGCTCTGCGTTGGGTTGTATGCTTACGACATCGTTCATTGCATTGATGTAAATGATGTCTAAGGATACTAAGGTGTTTTTCATCCAAAAACTTCGTGGCTGGTCGCCACCAGGCATGAAAAAGAGCATGGCCCTATTCGGTGGAGTAGATCTACGGTACATCATTCCGATCTCTATAGCTTCCGGAGTAGTGGCATATTCTGTTTCAAAGACTGTTGTGGTGTCCGTTCCATTCACGGCCCAAACCGTACCATCCATTCTAAAGGGCGGTTCATACGGTTGACCGGGTTGTTTTACAGAGGGTTTTGTGTTCGAACTGAATTTACCAATACTTCCCACGATGGAAGGAATGATAAATGCGGCTAACCCAAGACCGATAATCCACACTGCGTATTTCCTGAATGCATTCATTAAAATGATGATTTGTTGCGCTTGCTCAGCGCCATAAATAAAAGTCCAATTGCTACCAGCGGGATACTCAGCCACTGGCCCATATTGAGTTGCATACTTTGTTCGAAATCTACTTGCACTTCTTTGAAATTTTCAATAAAAAATCTAAAGCCAAAAACAAGCACTAGAAAAAGTCCAAATAGAAACCCACGCTTTTCTCCAACAGAAGTTTTTAAGTAGAGCAAAACGAGAATAATGAAAAAGAGCCAGTAGCCCGCCGCTTCGAACAACTGTGTAGGGTAGCGTGGTACACCGATCAGTTGCGTTTGCGCGTGCCAGCCATTTTCATCTTCATATACAGTTACCTCTGGAATACCTTCAACCAAAAGATTTTGATTATCGGGATTCTGTGTATTTAAAATACGCGGTAAAAAGTCGGTTGCGTACTGCTCCGTCTGGACGTCGTTAAGACGCACGAAGGAAAGAGTAGTATTTAGCACTGGATAAGTAATGGAATCCGTACGGACGAATTTATCTGTGGCCTCAAAACTCACTGATTTTAGGGTTCCTCCGTATCCGCGCATTAAGGTATTTCGACCGTGTTCCACAAATACCGTTTCAAAAGTGCTATTGGCAGGAGCACCATAAATTTCCGAATTGAACCAATTTCCCATCCGAATAAATCCGGCTGCTAACGCTACAACAATAACGATACGGTCTAAGGTCCACAAGGGGTGCTTTTTCGCTAATTTTTTACTCCAATAGAACATGGCCGCTACAATAGCGATGGCCGCACCGTGTGAGGCTAGGCCGCCTTTCCATACCATTAAAATTTCTCCCAGGTGATCTTTGTAATAGCCCCAGTCGTAAAAAACAACATGGCCCAATCTAGCGCCAACAATCGTTGCACCGACCATCCAGTAAACTAAACTGTCCATGAGTTTAGGATTGACATTTTCTCTTTTAAAGACATATTGCATCCCGTACTGGCCTAGAACGAAACTGATGATGAACATCAGCGAATAGAACCGGAGTTCAAAGCCCCCGATAGGGATGTGGTTGGGAAAGTCCCAGAGGATAGTCAAAAGCATAGTGTTATTCTTTCCAGTCTACAATGAATAGATTCGTCGCGCGCGTACCGCCGTTATTTCTATTTGAAGCGAAGACTAATTTACTTCCATCCGGCGAGAACATCGGGAACGCATCAAAAACGCCGTCATACGTTACCTGTTCGAGCCCAGTTCCATCGGTATTGATCATGAAGAGATTGAAAGGATAGCCACGCTCGCTGTGGTGGTTGGTTGAGAATATAATTTTATTACCGTTAGGGTGGTAGAATGGAGCCCAATTGGCATTTCCCAGCTGGGTAACTTGGGTCAATTCTGAGCCGTCCACATTACACGTGTAAATCTCCATATGCGTAGGCTCGACCATCCCTTGTGCAAGCAAATCCTTGTATTTTCGCACCTCTTCTTCAGTCTGTGGACGTGAACTTCTAAAGACCAATTTCTTGCTATCTGGGCTGAAGAAAGCGCCACCGTCGTACCCTAAGCCGCTCGTAACTTGAATGATGTTCGATCCGTCAATATCGCAAGTGTACAGTTCCAAATCACCACTGCGGTCTGATGTAAATACGATTTTAGTTCCGTCTGGACTTACAGTAGCTTCCGCATCGTAACCTGGGCCAGAAATCAACGTGTCTACAATGTGCCCTTTTAGATCACTTACGTAAATGTCAAAATCAGCATAGATAGGCCATACGTACGCGCCACTTTCACCGCGTTCTGGAACCGCGGGGCATGCAGTGTCTCCTCTAAATGTACTGGCGTAAAGAATCGTAGTATCACCGGGCATAAAATAGGCGCAAGTCGTGCGACCTAAATCATTCGAGATGAGCTGCGGTTCTTTGTCCCAAATGGTATCAGTATTCCAGTTAAAAGCATAGATCTGATCGCATTGATTTCCCCACTTTTCCGCATTACTCTGGAAGGTGAGCATGGTTCCGTCAAAACTGAAATAGGCTTCAGCATTATCACCGCCATTAGTCAATTGACGAATGCCTTCAAGATGAATTTCTTCGTCGTAACTGATTTTGTCCTCCCAAGTCGCTCCGCTCGCACCATCTGCAGATTCAGAGTTAGATTGACAGGCGAACAAGGCAAATGCCGCAGAGAATAGCACGAGTTTCTTCATTGTCTGAGATGAGATTAGTGTATGTTTTTATCTTTTAATTCTTTTTCAAGTGCGCTTCCTGGCACTGGGTCCCAGCCGTGTCCTCCCCAAGGATGACAACTGCCAATTCTTTTTAGACTCATCAGAAAGCCTTTAAATGGACCGTGGATCTTAACCGCTTCCGCTGCATAAACACTGCAGGTGGGTTGGTAGCGGCAAGAAGGACCGAGCAATCTGGAGAATACCGTACGGTACAACCAAATCAATGCAAGTAAGGGGGTTCCGAGCACTTTCAAAACGACATCCTTCACAGCTTTCATTTTTTAGAGGCCGTAACTAGTACCGTCTGCGCCATCTTTGAGTTGGATACCAGCTTCTTGTAATTGATCTCGAATTAAATCTGCCGTTGCCCAATCTTTATTTAAGCGGGCTTGTGCTCTTAATTCAATCACCAATGACATTGCTTTATCTAAGGCGTCTTTATGTGCGTCTGAAGAATCTACTGACTTTGACTGTAAGCCTAAGAGCTCAAAAGTGAAAGCGCGTAAAGTACTTTTAAAAAGGTCTAATTCGTCAGCGTTAAGCCCGATACTGCCTTCCGCGGTACTGATCCATTTGATGGCTTCGAACAGATGTGCAATGAGAATAGGCGTATTGAAATTATCGCTCATCGCTTGATAACATTTGTCTATCCAAGGTTGCAGTGCAATGATGGATTCCTTTGACGGTTCTAAGGTGTCCAGTTTTTCTAATGCACTAAGTAACCTGTCGTGCCCTTTTTCTGCAGCAAGTAAAGCATCATTACTAAAGTCTAACACGCTACTGTAGTGCGCTTGCATCATGAAAAAGCGTACTACAGAGGGGCTAAACCCTTTCTCTAAAAGAAGGCTATCCCCGGCAAAGAGTTCCCTAGGTAAAATCGTGTTACCGGTACTCTTACTCATGCGCTTTCCGTTCAGCGTCAACATGTTTGCATGCATCCAATACCGAGCGCCTTTGTGCCCTGAGCAAGCGCTGTTTTGTGCAATCTCGCATTCATGGTGCGGAAACTTCAAATCCATTCCACCGCCATGAATATCAAACGACTCACCTAAATATTTTGTGCTCATCGCTGAACACTCTAAGTGCCAGCCTGGAAATCCTATACTCCATGGCGAAGGCCAACGCATGATGTGCGTGGGTGATGCTTTCTTCCAAAGTGCAAAGTCTGCAGGGTTGCGTTTTTCTTCTTGGCCATCTAAAGCACGGGTACCGGCTTGTAGCTCGTCCATTTTACGCCCTGAAAGTATACCGTAGTCGCCTCCATTTGCATTGTAGGCGGTCACATCAAAGTACACTGAGCCGTTACTTTCGTAGGCCCAACCTTTATCTAGAATGGTCTGAACCATTTCTATCTGTTCGGATATGTGTCCTGTCGCAGTAGGTTCGATAGATGGAGGAAAGGCATTTAGTGCATCCATCACTTTGTGAAAGTCAACGGTGTACCGTTGCACAATCTCCATGGGTTCTAATTGCTCTAAACGTGCTTTTTTGGAAATTTTATCTTCACCAGCATCGGCATCGTTTTCTAAATGCCCCGCATCCGTGATATTTCGTACATAGCGCACCTTATAGCCTAAATGCTTGAGGTAACGAAAGATCATGTCGAAGGACGTAAACGTTCGTGCATTACCTAAGTGTACATCGCTGTATACGGTTGGGCCACATACATACATACCCACATTACCTTCGTGAACAGGGGCAAAAACCTCCTTTTCACCGGTCAGGCTATTCTCAATACTTAAAGGGTAAGAAGTGTACAGTGGTTTCACTAGGCGCCAAAATCGGTTGAAAGGTTGATGTAATCTAAAAATTCTCTCTTCTTTGCCTCATCTTTAAAGGCACCGCCGAATTCAGCAGTAACAGTCGAACTTTCTATATCTCTAATGCCACGAGAATTTACGCAAAGGTGTTTCGCATCGATCACACAAGCCACATCGTCTGTACCCAAGGTTTCTTGCAACGCTTGAACTACCTGGCGGGTAAGGCGCTCCTGTACTTGAGGGCGCTTTGCGTAATAATCAACAATTCTGTTCATTTTACTCAAGCCGACTACTTTTCCCTTAGAAATGTACGCCACATGTGCACGTCCAACTATGGGTAGAAGGTGGTGTTCGCAGGTAGAATACACAACGATGTTTTTCTCCACCAGCATTTCATTGTAGCGGTAGGAATTATCAAAGGTGCTCATGCCCGGTTTACGCGCAGGATCTAGTCCGCCAAACGCTTCGTTGACATAGAGTTTTGCGACACGCATCGGTGTGCCTTTTAAACTGTCGTCCTCTAAGTTCATGCCCAGTGTATTTAGAATTCCTTCGACATGCTCCGCGATGGTTGCGATTTTTTCTTCATTAGAAAGGTCAAAAGCATCCTCGCGTAACGGCGTTACTGCTGTGAAACTCTCGTGTGCGTCGCCGATTTCATCGGCGAGAAGTTGGTTAATAGTATCAGACATTCTTTTAGTCTATGCTTTTAAGGGCGGCAAAGGTACAAACTATTAATCCCAAAAAGGGACCCCTTGTTCACGTGCTTTGGTCTCTAATTGGTCCAATTCGTCAGCAATCTTTTCCAAAGCGGCAACTGCATCTGCAATCATTGCTTCGGCATCTTCTTTCATAGCACGCATGGTGCCCGTTGGAGCACCACGGTGATTGAACGTTCCCCAAGCCAATAATCCAGTCACGTCGCCAAGTGAACTTGCCGTCTCGAATTCGCGCTTTTTTCGTGTAGAATTGCCATTCAATAAAACGCCAAGCTCCTTTAATTCTAGGTCAATAGAGCGGGCGAAAGACAGATCCTCAAGACTAGCGCCTGGTGTGTTTCTTAGTCCAGCACGTAATTTATTCAGTACATCGTTAAGTTCTGAATACTTTGCGCTTACCTCATTAGAGTATGCCATAAGTGCATCCACACTTTGGTTAAATTCCATGTCTATACCTTCGTAATTGTACAAATGGTTTACTTTGAATTCATGACGATTCACTAAGGTTTCGATGGAGCCGTTGGTCGATCTACTTAGGCTCACATAATATGTGCCAGGGAGTACGTATGTTGTTCCATAGGCTTCAGTAATAGGTTCTCCATTCGTGCGGATTGAAGCCTTGCTGCTCATCCGTCCGTCCCACGTGTGACGTGAAATGCCCTTGCTGTCTGCTTTTGTGAAGCGAGCAACAGGATTGCCTAGCGAATCCGAGACTTCGAAAATTAAATAGGGTTTCTCTTCCCAATCTTCTTTCTGTAGCTGATCTAAGTTCGGGTAGTGTGGCAATTCCTCATTTGCTTCTGACCGATTGTCTTTGACGCGACTCGCTCCATCCGCTAAATACCATTCAAAGGTTGTTCCAACTTCAGGGTTTTTAGCCTTGTACAATTGTGCACCTTTATAGGCCGTGCCTCCAATGCTCGCGCGACGGAATAAAAGACCGGGCTTCGTTGTAAAGAACGCTGACTCTTGTTCCAGCACATACTCTAGTTCGCGAAGTGGGCTGTAGTTGTCTAAAACGTAAAAGCCGCGTCCGAAGGTTCCTAGAACCAAATCGTTTTCACGCTCTTGTATCGCGATGTCGCGTACTGCGATTGTTGGTAGTCCGCTTTTGAGAGCTGCCCAATTTTCACCTCCATCTAGAGTGAAAAACACCCCAAATTCCGTTCCT
>CATAQZ010000336.1 GCA_949487015.1 Flavobacteriales bacterium UBA4585 | reverse complement strand
TTCAGGAGTCCAACCATTACGTAAAGCTAGTTGGAAGTCCAATTTTAGATCTTCAAATGCTGCTCTACGTTCTGATACAGGTAGTTTGTTAGGTGATTTAAGTAGTCCAATAGGTTTACCAGAATAAAATCTATGGCGTTTACTATTGAGGTATAAGGAGAGGAATAATGTTCCATCTCCATTCTTAATGATACTAATTTTGTAATCCATTACAGACAGTTAATAGTGCCTGTTATGTTTCAGGAATTAACGTAACTCATTGATTTACAGTGTTTATTTCCTTAGCTCAGTTGGTTAGAGCATCTGACTGTTAATCAGAGGGTCGCTGGTTCGAGCCCAGCAGGAGGAGCACTCAAAATCAAGCACTTACGTCAACCGATGTAGGTGCTTTTTTCAATTCTAGCACACAATCTAGCACACAAATTCCGTCCAAAACGCCCGCAGCTCAGCCTCAACAGTGGGCAAGTGGGAGGCTGAAGGGTCTCGCTAAATTTTTCATCAGGCGTCATTGTTTACGGTTGTTTCGCGTAAGCGGAAGGCACGGCCCCCTTCATCCTCTGTATGATTTACATGTCTAGACATAGACGCCGAATTCGATTGAGGACGGTCAATTAAATGCGACATAGGATCTACAATAGGGTGATTCCTGTGTCCCGAACCTAAATTCGTAATGCCCTCGAAGACTGACGCGAACTGCTCAGACACACAAAATGGGACACTACCAACCTTGTAAATTATATAGTTGCGGATCATGAATCAAAAATAACAGAAAGCAAGTTTGTTCTACTATTTCTCATTTCTGTGAATAGTAGTACCACGCGAAAGGATTCGCGCGGCAGCGGGGGGACAGAACACTGGATTTCATCCCTTTCAAAATTATTTCGATGTTGATTTTCAATTACTTAAGCTGCCGAATATGCGCCAAGCACTAAATTGATACATCACCCCCATTTTCCCGGTAGCTTATAATGTGTGACGGGTACGAAGTACTCTCCCGTGAAGAATAGAGGTATTCCTAATTGCTTGTGAATTCTAATTCTTTCGATAAAAACTAATATTGATCCATCGGTTCTACCGTCATTTATCCACTTTATTCCATCGGATATAATTATGTTTCCAACATAAGAAGTATCACTTGATGAATAAACTATTAATATGGAATGTGGGAAAACTTCTGCTCCGCCTTGAATCTCGTATTCAATTACTTGCATCTCCCCAACGCTTAAGATGTTGACCGTTTTGTTATAGAGCTTAATAAGCTTACCATAAGGGAAGGCATTGTTGAAAAGGCATGACATAATGCTATCTTCCTTATTGATGAAATTCTCAAATTCAACTTTGTCTATTTTAAATCGTAGCTGTTGCTTATCATTCATCACGTACTCGACCAAAGTATCTATTTCTGGATTGACGCTAAAGGCCTCTACAATACTCGGGATACTATCTTCTTGCAACTCGGATTCCGAGACAAGATATGACTGTACTTTATCAGTAACAGATTTGGATTGGAAGGCTAAACACTCGTATTTGTCTGGAATACTTGGGTTGTGACAACCTACCCAGGAAAGCGTAATAAGTAAAATAAGTGTTCTCATAATCAATCTAATAGTTCTCTTGGGAAGCCCGAACAGAATTGTCTATCATGTCATTAACTGACTGTGAATAACCTGTAGTCCCACCACCATTGTACGACTCAACTGCTTTATCCCAACCTTGAAATTCAAAAGTCCTTACGCCTGTTGTGGAATTATAATCAATGCCTCCTTTAAATCCTTTGGTTGCGAGTACACGTATTCCTGCATTTATAGATAGAGTTGAGTTTGTAGCTCCACCATTACTTAGGCCATATTGAGATTTGAATTCATTCCAGTCACCACTTACATTTACTTGCATAACATCGTCAACACCGCCACTTCCAATTGCTGATTCTTGCATTGCCACTGCCTTCACCAAAGTTGGGTCTAGGTTCGGAATATCTGATAGTGCTGAAGTAGGTATCGAAGCATTACCATCCGTTACGAGTTGAAGTGTACCATCATTTTTTGCTTCATTAAACAAATGAGTTGATGCAGCAATTTGATAATCGAGCTTTTGATATCGTGAAGTTGTAGTTGGACTACCGCCCTTTTCCTGAATGACATTTGGCATTCTTGCTTGTACCCAACCTGCCCTTGATTCATAGTGAGTTTGATCCATGACATGATCATCAGCATTTTTATGCATTACATATGTTTCAAAAGATGTTGATGACTCGATTCTGTGAACTTCTTTCCCTTGTCGATTAAAGAAGACAACATCTCTTCCATCTGGATCAATAAGAATGACCGGATTATTATCCGTAAAATTATACGGCGAACGTGTCATATTATCACCACTCATGGCTTTCGGATCCACACTCATCCATACGCTTAACTTGGGATGGTGGTACCGCGCTCCGTAGTAGTGCATCCCCGTCTCTGAATCCAATTCCTTCGAATTCAACCGATACGGTGAACTCCAGCTGTTGGTGCTGCTGCTAGTCCAGTGGTGGAGACTTTCGCCCCAGGCATTGTATAAGAACAGCTCATAGGCCTCTCCCGACTTATCGGTCACCATATCCACATTGCTCACATAATCCGGATGGTACCAATACATAATGCGAGTGCCTATATACAACGGAGTCTCCGACTCTATCCCTTCCCCTGAATTCACCCCAGCGCTTAAGTCCGGGTAAAAACTCTCAATCGGTGCCAAAGCCTCACTTAGATCCTCAACTCCGATCTCACCGCTTAGGCCCAAAAGCACCCTTTCCAGGTCCTGCTTATAGCCCAAGCTCTGGAAAGGAGTCTGGTCCGTCTCTAACCCTTGGGGGGTTTCTCCCGCCGTCGCCGCATCATCGCCGCCGCGCGCACCCGACAACTGCTCCGGCGAGGGGCTCACCCCATAATCCACACCGATGTCCGTGGCAACCCTCTGAGTGCCCATGTAATAATGCTTCGAGCGCTGGTCCGCATTGCTAAAGGACGTGACCACATAGTACGGATTCACATACAGGGTATAAGGCTCCAACGTCGTAACCGTGTTGATCGTCTCATCATTGAGCTGTACCGTCGTCTGGGTGATCGAAGATTTCATGATGCGCTCGCCCGCGTGGTCGTATACATAGTGGTGGATGCCTTGAGCATTCTCCACACCACACAACCACTGCTCCTGGCCCCAGTAATAGCTCGAATGATCCACACCCATCAGGTCCGTGATCTCGGAAATACTGCCCGAAGCATTGTAGGAAAAT
Organism: Flavobacteriales bacterium UBA4585; assembly: GCA_949487015.1. Lineage (GTDB taxonomy): Bacteria > Bacteroidota > Bacteroidia > Flavobacteriales > Schleiferiaceae > UBA10364. The sequence continues at coordinate 7,890 of CATAQZ010000336.1, read as the reverse complement.
GACATCGCGTAAGGCACCCCCTGCGAACTGATCACCTGAGATAACTGGTGCGGCTTAGTGCCACTGTACTGGTACGTCAAATCATAGGTCATTTCCTGTGAAGTCGCAGCAAACACCTGAGCCGACGCGTCAGGACTCGAAACCTTTGACAATAAACCGCCCGCCTTATTATACGACGTCGAAACAGCATATTTATTGCCAACCTTGCCCACAAACTCAATAGATCCCGTCATTAAACGGCCCATGTGATCGTACACATACTCAGAGCTCTGGACATTCTCTCCCACCGCAACAAGACTCGTACTCATATCTCGCGTTAATGTCCCTATCATACCATTACCATCGTAGGTGTAAGTGTGATACAATAAGGTAACGATGCGCGTGCAATACTTCCGCAAAGAGCTTGGTCTGTAGTATTTCGGCACTTTCCGCTCATGAACCCCCTTAAACTACGAAATTCGATGAAGATTGATGAAGATTTCAGGTTGTTTTTGGAAGTTTATCATTGCTTTGCCTTTCTTGCTGAACTAAAGTTAAATAGGCAGGATGGAAGAAATAACAATCGGGTGCATCAAAAACACCATTGAATATGGACTAGAATACGGCGAAGACAAGTCCACTTATTATAAGGATTTAGGCATGGATGTCATGGAAGCAAGTGATCATTTGTCGCTTGAGCTTTCAAAATTGATCATGGACGACCTCACCGAGGATGGCGCTTGTTTTAGCTCAGATTTATTGGACCACATGTATGTGGCGCTGTACGTTGAACTGAGCTATTTGTTTCTCCTTCTGCCGGAGCGATTCCTTGAAGATTGGATGACAAGCATTACCGAGGCCTCCTGGGACTCCCCTTACGTTATATATAATGAAAACTGGTCACGGCAACCCACAGTGAGAAATTCAACGTTGTATGAATTGTACTGCTCCGGCAACCTTTATCATAACCTCTATGCCTACAGTGCCTATCGCGCCGTGAGCTATACTTGGCGGTTCTACGCTGGTGGGGTAAGCTCATGGGAAACACTTTTTGAAGGCGCTATGCTTAGGAAGATTCAGAAATTGGCCTACCCACGGGATATACATCGCGAGCTTGCCGAGCATTTCGCCATCACGGGCAACGAGTTTCAAGAGTATCGCGGTGAAAAGCTCATGTCAGAAACCTATGGTGATTACCCCCTTCACGGTGAGGAGGGCGACGACAGTACCAAGCGGTTTACCATGGTTGAAAGCGTCATCGTAATTTCCGCGCTTTTGAAGCAGGCCAAAATCAACCAAGCGGACAACACTGCCATTGCGCGTTTGATCTCACAAATCACCGGGTACAACGCCGAGAACATCAGAAAGAGACTCAACGACCCTTATCAAGGGGCTGACAAGGTCAGGCAACATCGCATGAGCCGAATAATGCCCTTTATCACGGATTTAAACAATGAGGATATCTCGCTGATAATCAGCCAAGAGAGATAAGTAATGCAACATTTGGGGTGACCCCTGGGGTGACCCCACGGCAAATCAACGGCCAACATTTGTGCAGTTAAACAATTAAAACTGTTCAAATGAAACAAATCATTGTCACCACCCACGAAGAGCTGCGCGAGCTTTTCCATGAATCCATCCAAAAGTTTAAGGAAGGGTTAGAAGCTGAGCCTCAACACCAGGCCCCTTCCGACCCCATTTTTACCATGGACGAGGCCACAGCCTACCTCAAGCTATCCAAGAGCACCCTGTACGGCTATACCTCCAAATCCATCATTCCGCATTTCAAGCAAGGAAAACGGGTGCTGTTTAGAAAGAGCCATTTGGATCATTGGCTCGATCTCAAGCAACGCGGAAATACCACAACACCATGAGAAAGTCCATCGCCCCGAGGCCTTTAAACCCACACCGAGAGAGCCCGCTCTATTTGGCCTTCCGTAAAATACGAGACGAGCATCCCGAGATTAATTCTGTATTGGCCACCTATGTCTTTGATCCTGAAAAACCCAAAGGATGCCCGTACCGCCTGAATCTCAATGAATTATTTAATCAAAAGTGATGGCGTCCTCTATTTTCCAAGTGCGTACGGCCAATGAGTGCATCCGAGATGCCCGCAACATCCCCATCCCCCAGATGCTTTTTGATGAACTGTGGTTTGAAAGGGAGGTGACCATCCTCTTTGCCGACAGCAACATCGGTAAGACCATCCTGTCGTTACAAATTGCGCAGTCCATCGCCTCCGGGAAACCCATTGAAGGCTTCGGCTTGTCGTCGATATCGCAAGGCGTTTTGTACTGCGACTTTGAAATGAGCGACAAGCAATTTCACAAACGCTACTCCGATGACTATCAAGATGAGTTTGAGTTTCATGATCACCTGAAAATCTTGAAGTTTCAACAAAACCTGACCGACATCAACATCAGTGACAAGACGTTCTTTCGTGAAATCAAGAAGGAGGTGATCGCGCACCGATGCAAGGTGCTGATCATCGACAACATCACCTTTTTAAGCCGCGATGCTCTGGAAAGCGCAAAGGAAGCCAATGATCTGATGAAAGTACTCAAACAGCTTAAATCAGAGCTGCACCTTTCCATCTTGATCATCGCCCACACCCCAAAACGTGCACCCTACAAGCCCATCAGCTTAAAGGACATGGCGGGCTCCTCGGGTCTGTCGCGCTTTGCTGATGCCGTCATCTGTATTGGCAAGAGCATTGCAAATCCTAACCAAATCTATATCAAGCAGTTGAAGGTGCGCTCGGCAGAATTTCAATATGGCGAGGACAACGTCATTTTGATGACCATCAAAAAGGTGAACAATTTTCTGGGGGCCTACTTCCAAGGGTACGATCACGAGCGAAATCACTTGAAAAGCGCAGGACCCACTGAATTAGAGCAAGAGATTCTGGACCTGCACAGCGGTAACGAGATGTCACGTCGCGAGATTGCACAGCGTGTTGGGTGCGATAAAATGAAGGTCCAACGAACGCTGCAGAAGTACCAAGACGATGCTGTATCAACTTGATACATGTATCACAGGTGATACAGTGGCCTGTCACAACCGGGAAGATCTTAATCGATTGACAATGTGAGAGATACATTCATTTTACCTCGTTGTACCATCCCCCCTGGACTGTCTCGTATCATGATACGAGACAGCTATAAGACACCATTATTCCCAGTTCATACCATATGAGCAACTAAACAAAATCAAAGAACCTTAATAGAGCAACCATCATGAATCAAACGCCCCAAGACTCCCCAGAGCAGTTAAAATTTAAAGCACAAGACCTAAAAGAAAATGGGCATTCTATCCGCGAAATCGCCCGCATTCTAAATACGAGTAAATCCACAGTAGATCGGTGGATTAAAACCTCAGATAATGCTAGAGATCATATTACAGTTAACAAAACCCCGGTGCCAAATGAAAAACCATCAATAGCATCGCAATCAAGCCCCATTCGAAATGTTGAAAACACCAACGAAAAAGTAGCGCTGAGAAAGCTTGAACTGGAGCATCAACGGAAACTTGAAAAAATGAACCTCGAGCACAAGCAGGCCCTTGCCATTCAGAGGCGGCAGGAGCAGGCGCGCGCCGCCCAGGAACTACACCCCATTGCCGAAGAGATTTACCAATGGGTGGACAAGGAGCTGCGATTGTCCCGCCAGCATCCTTCAGGTGTCCCATGTGTCCCACGGGACATCGAAAACCTATGCTCCCAACTGCGAAAATTTCAAGCCAGGCTTAAAAAACATCAATTCATTCACCCCTCACTAGAGGTATTGGATTACCTCGACCACATAGAAAGCCTATTGGACAAAGCCACCGAGTGGCATCAGCAATCTATGGAATACGGACATAAAAAGTCAAAAGTCTTACTCTCATATCACTGGAGCGGGTTTCATATGGAGTGCCTTTACGCTCTACAAGGCATGTACTAAGCCATGATGAGAGGTTTTTATATGTGGATAAATAGTGGATTTTCTTGAATTACTTTCGAAAAATTGAGTGATTTATATCAATGAATCGCGTTTCAAAAGTTGCGGAAAATATTTTTCCTAACTTAAATGACATTTTAGACGAATAGGCCATGACCTTCTTGCGACATTATCTTAAAACACAACGCTTAATTATATGTGTTTTTATAGGACTTCTACCCATTTTAGCAAGTGGTCAGGTGGTCCCGGCACCCGGTGGAATTAGTGGCGCTAGTCTATGGAGCTCGGATGGGGATTCGGCAGGATTTATTGGCAATTACCACACATTGAATCTCCTGGATTTAGAAGTAAGTGCGGCGGGTAAAATCCCTAAGATGGAGGGCGCGACGACGCTCTTTTTAGTCTTAAAGCCATCTTTCACCTCCTCGACGGGTAAGAAGTTCATGGAGCTGGGTGACATCACGGTCTTCGACAACAAGATTATGCACGGGGCGACATGGACTTCCTTGGATTTCAGTGATGGGAATCCCAAGATACTGACCTTGTCTATGCAGCGCTCTTCTAGATATAAAACATCCTATACCCCTCACCTTGAAATCATTGACTCCAGTCTATTCTCCATAGCAGAGCTTGTTTATTACCCGCGCCTCAGTAGCCGTGAGCAGGTGAAGATGGTCAACACCTATTTGGCGATCAAGTACAGCGTCCCTATAACCGGAGTCTCAGACAAGGATTGGAGGGATTACTTGGCTGCCGACTCATCCAGGTACTGGGATTATACCACGGACAAGATGTATAGCCTCAGGGTGCTAGGTCTTGGTCGGTCGGCCTCTGAGGATCTCTATCAATCCCAAACTCAGGCCTCCCATGGCTCGATGATGCAATTATCGCTCGACACATTAAAGAGCCCGGGGCAGATGCCTAGGGTCCCCATTTCAGATGCTGCAATGCTGCTTCATATTCAGCTGGGAATCGGATACTCGGCCAACTTATGAAGTATGTAGACGAATTAGCATCATTCGAAGGTGCATCCTGGGGTGGCGACCAAGTCTGGTCAAATCAAATTAATAGAAGGGTCTTGGATGTAGCGATACCAAGAGGTGCAACTCCTGCTCAAGTTCAACAGCTAGAGAAGGCAATCGAACTAGCAAAAAATAAGAATGTTGAAATATTAATCCATGTGGTACAATGATATCTAGATACAGTTCCATCTATGTAGGTGCAGAAAAAATGTCAGTTGTGACATTGTATCAACGAGAATTTAGTCATTTTGTTGAAGCAAAGCCTGTTTGGATATTCAAAAAATCGGAAGTTTCAATAGAATTACTGAAGGAAACGATAATTGCGAGTTTGAATGAGAGTCGTGTGATGTCAGAAAAGGAATATCAAATTAATAGTGTTCATTCAGACCTGAGAAAATTATTGAAAGTTCCTAGTTATAAACAATTAAGGACCTACGAGCAATTTATAATTGAGTTGAGTAATGATTTGTTGATTTTAACCCCTTTAGTTTATCAACCTGGTAAAAGATGGCGAACTGAGGACCATGAAAACAAGTGTAGTTTTGCTTTCAATGAGTTTGATTCATTAGTGGATTTGATAGTTTCCCGACCAGGATGAGGAATGTGACCGCTTGGTGAGTGCTTTGTATAGCAAGGGACTGACACAGAATCAGGTCTCTGATGTCTTCGAGCAAGTCTATGGCAAACATTACAGCACTAGCAGCATCAGCCGCATGCTGGATGGCATCCGCGAGGAGGTGACCATGTGGTTGACTCGTCCTTTGGAGTAGCGATAGTTTCCCAAAAAGTGTGTCTGCAAAAAAAGTGTAAACCAGCTTGTGTTAGTTTTAGAGTGTTCCCGCCCCTCAAAGCAACTTCGCCAGATCCTTTCTTTTGGTGTCATCAATGGAGTCCACATAGTTCATGGTCGTCTTCATGGATCCGTGCTTGAACTGGTCCATCACAAATTCTAAGGAGGCGCCGTTGTGAATTAGTGCTGTAGCATGGCTATGGCGCGCCGTGTACGTTGTGATGTTCTTCTCAATACCCAACTCTCGCGCAAGTTGCTTGAGTCCAATGTTAATGGCTTTGGTGAATTCTTGTTGCTTGAGGTATTGCGCTTTGGCAGAATCCCCTTTATCGATTATTCTGAAGATGTAATCCGTTTTATCTTTTGAAGGAATCCCGTATTTTTTGATGACCTCCTCAGCAATTGGGGACAATACCGCCGAGATCTTGACTTGATGACCCTTATTGGCCCGCTCGGTCTTCTTGCGTACAAATCGAATCATGCCATCTCTATAATCCACATTGTCCCATGTGAGATGTGCGATGTCTTTGATGTTGCAACCGTTGATATAATAGGAGAACAACCAAAAATCACGAGCCCGTTCAGCCCTGGAGCCTGGATTTGGACAGGCATCTTTGATTAGCTGAACCTCTCCTTGTGTCAAAGCACGTTTCACATTCACCGAGGATGGTATCTGATATTTCCCTTGGCTGGTCTTTCCAAATGGGTACAAATCATTGTCAATCAACCCGAGTGAGCGGCCTTGATTAACAATGGTGCGTAACGAGCGGAGATAGATGCCGATGGTGTTCTGAGTCTTCCCTTGTTCGATCATTTCCGTCTCATAACCCTCGAGAAACTCGGGATGAAGATCATTCCAGTTGAACGACCGATGAAATCCCAAGAGACTCTTCAAGGCGCACCTGTAGCTAGAGGCTGTGGAAATTCTATTTTGTTGCTCCAATCGGTCAATATGCGCCTTGAACATCTCTTGTAAACTGTCGGTACTTGACACAATGGGGTTTAAAAACCGCTTCTTGAAAACTGGGAAGCTAAACGGCACCAAACTTTCAATGATCGTTTGCGCGAGGGCTTCGATTTCTCGCTTGCCATGAAAAACCTCTCTTTGCGTTACGGTCATCCGCTGCCCCTCCTCTATTTTCTTCCAATCCAACTCGGTTAGGGGAGGTAATTCTGTTTGATAATAGCGACGCTTACGATCGTGGGTGATACGAAGCTTCACGGGGTAGTATGCTTGGTCCTTTCCGTTGGAGGGTCGGAGTAGCTGAACCCTTGTGTCTAAAATAACACGCGCGTGTGTTGCCATAGTGCTGAATTCAAAATCTAGCACACAATCTAGCACACAAAATCGACCCAAACAACAAAAAGCAAGAAAAACCAAAGACAATAAAAATTTGTCTATCTCGTTTTATATCAGTAATTTAGTATGACTATTAAAATCATTGATTTCTATTGTTTGGTTTAAAATTATGACTGTTAATCAGAGGGTCGCTGGTTCGAGCCCAGCAGGAGGAGCACTGAAAATGAAGCACTTACGTCAATCGATGTAGGTGCTTTTTTCATTATTTGCATACAATTTGCATACAAAATCGGTCCAAAACGTTCAAAAGCAACCCTAAATAGCGGTGAATACCTCCCGTTTGAGCGGCTTCTATTTTACGGTTATTTGGGTAGTATTGTCAGCTAGTAACTTTGTTGGAAACGTACTATTCGAGTTACGTATGTCTTTAGAGAACGGGAATGTTATATCCCTCTGGCGGTTATGCAAGGTGGGTTCGAAGTTTTTCGAACCAAAAAAGGCGCTATAGGTGCTTTTCGTTATTTATCGTCCCTTTTCGTACCATTATGTCACAGTACGGGAATGAGGTTTTGAATTGCGTGTAGTTTGCGGTTACTTGGACGCAAAATTTCAATTTATGCTCATTACTTATCAAATGGAATCTCTGGAGGAATTGTTGGAGTCGATTACCTCCACACTCCAAAGCCAGTATTCTTCACGCTTTATACGATTGGCCAACCCTATGGCCCTGAATGCCACTCCCGAAGTGTTGGATTTAAACATTTATGCCATATGCTCTTTGTGGTTGAGCGATGCGCTGTCGGAAAACGCGTTGGATGGAGACCCGGTTGGGGATACGGAAGTGGCGAGCACCTTTTTGGG
>CATAQZ010000335.1 GCA_949487015.1 Flavobacteriales bacterium UBA4585 | reverse complement strand
TCCAAGAGCCTTCTCGAAGTCCATAAACAGGTTGATCATTGAATTGGTGGAATTCCTTGATCCTTGTTTCGCGCGTTTCTCCCATGTGTTTGCTTCCTTCAACCGGATCTAAGTAATGTGGATTAATGTTAAAGGGAACCCATCCCCAAGCGTCAAAACTGGGTGGGTATACAATGGGCATATCGTTGGTCGTGCAGATACTCATACCGGTGAGATTACAACCTGCTGAGGTTCCCATATAGGGCTTACCTGCGCGAACTGCTGAATCTATGGCTTCGAAATAGCCGCTCTCGTGGAGCGTTTTGGCTAAAACAAAAGTGTTTCCACCGCCCGTGAAAAAGCCATCGGCCCAACGGCAACCTTCCTGCGCATCGGTAAACTCATGCGCACCGCGCATTTCAAAACCCCATGAGGCAAAAACTTCTTTGGCCTTTGCTGTATAAGCTTCGTGGGTCATACCGCCCGGTCGGGCAAAAGGAATGAAAAGGATTTTTGGTGCATTGCTGAAGAAATCGGCACACTCTTCTTTGAGATAACTGAGGTAGGGTTTGCCGTAAATTGTCGAGGTACTTACGATGAGTAGGTTCATTATTGATGAATGCTAAATTTAACGTCAAGGGGATAGGTCCAAATCGATTTTTTACCGTCTCGCAATTCGGTCCAGATGGGACGGACGATGCCGCCGTGTGCGCTGATGTGGTTGTAATCACCCATAAAAACTTCGTCAGAAGGGTAGAACGGTGCGTTATTGATTTTAAGTTCACTCCAATGCGTCCCGCCGTCTGTACTTTGTGCCAAATAGGTATTTGTTTCGGTTAGAGATTGAGTATTGCGGCGGTCATAATATACGGCGAAGAGTGCACCGGTTGTCGGGTCAATTGTAAGCCATGGAAGGAATTGGTCGCTTTTTCCTCCTTGAGAAATACGTTGGGGCTCCGACCAGTTTTTACCGCGATCGTCACTAAAGGCAAAGTAAATTTCACCTCCAAATTTCTTGTTTTGGTCGCCCCAGCAAACATAAACGCGGCCATAATAGGGACTGTCTTTACAATGGTCCACAACGGTTACAGGCATGCCGTTGCAACGGTCAAATCCAGCATAACTCTGTGTCCACCCTGCTTCTTGTCGAGCAATGGGCCGAGTTTCCCAGCGCTTACCGTTCTTAATACTCATCCAAATGCTTTGATCAAGCGCCCAGCCTACATAGACTTCATTTTTGGTGCCGTATGCGGGTACAGCGCCCTCAGCGGTCCCGTCATCGTCAATACAATTGCCTAAAAAGGAGGAAATCTCTACCGGAGTAGACCAGCTTTCGCCCTGATTACGACTCTCACTAAATAAGATGCGGGAGTGGCATTCTGGATCTTCTGTGCCGTAGCGATCGAATTGGGTCCAACTCAATGCGATGGCACCGTTTTTTGGATTTACGGCAGTCCATTCTTTATCATGCTTTTTTCCATTCACTGCGGTGAAACTGCCGTCATTGAAGGTATCGTTGGGTCCGTCCTTAGTCTGGCAAACCATTCGGTCCAGTATCTGATCACTATTCCAATTCGTGCCTTCGGGGTCGCTGAGGTGGAAAAAATAAGTGCGCCCTTTAAAATCGGTCACCAAACACGGATCGCCCCAAACGCCGTAAGGACTTGAAATAGCTTCTTGGGTCCAATTCAATCCACCGTCCGTACTTTGGTAGAAATTATTTAATACCGATGCGGCATATACATTTTGGGTATTCGTTGGGTCTACAGATATACTGGGTTCGCAGATGCCCGTTTGGTAAGCGGGACCTTCATGAATAAGCACTGCTTGAGCGAGCCCAACAGTTGGCAGAAATAGCCCGAACAGAACCACGGTTAGGGTTGAAAAATGCTTTATTTTCACGCGTATGAAAGTAATGTTAGTTTTTGTTTCTCTATGGTTAGGTGTGTTCTCGCCAACCCCCACAAGTCCTACTAAGGTAAGACATGACTTCTATGTGAGCGTCAC
>CATAQZ010000334.1 GCA_949487015.1 Flavobacteriales bacterium UBA4585 | reverse complement strand
TATCCGTTATCAGTATGTATGTGAAGACTGTGTAATGAAATCTGTCTTGTTTGGCTATCTGCGTATCCGTAGGGAAAAGCGACACTTTCTTGCTTGCGCATACCTCCATTTAGTTCGACAACACGATCTACACATTCCAGGGTTCTTAGTTGAAGTACTTCAGTAGGTGTAGCCTCTACATAAATCACATTTAACCACTTGCTTGAAACTCCGGTGTACGTTGCAATAGACTTAATCGATGAAATGTTTCTTCGAGACACGGGTATGTCGGACTTCGAGAATGCAATGTCTTGACGCACACGTCTTTCCAGTGCTCTGGGTGATAAATACAAACCGAAGTCTAGCGTATCTAGCACTACGTTTTTTTCTGAAAAATACACCGCATGAGGAGAAGGCAATTCCTGTGCGAGCATTCCTTTTGCATTGAAAAGAAATAGAACGATTGCTATGTGGACTATTGATTTCATTCAGAAATGGTTCCGGAACCGATCAATTCTTCTCCACTATACCAAGCTGCAAATTGGCCAGGAGTGATCGCCTTTTCAGGGGATTCAAATAAGATATATGCACCTTCTTCTGTGCGGTATACTGTGGCCTTCACAAGAGGCTGACGGTACCGAATGCGCACATCATAGGCACAAGATTCTCCGATGGATAAACTCAAATCTTCTCGAACCCAGTGCAGTTCTGATGATTTTATAAATAATGCTTCACGATAGAGCCCAGGATGATCTTCTCCTTGACCCACGAAGATGGCGTTGTAGGTGGTATTCACTTCCAAAACAAATAAAGGCAATGGACTTCCACCTATACTCAATCCTTTTCGCTGACCCGTCGTGTAATAATGAGCACCATTGTGCTTGCCACGTTTAAATCCATCCTTTGGGTGAAAGTTGAACGGCGCTGCTTTTTCATCCAATGTAGTTCTCGGTAGCGACAATACGTCCGCATCTCGTGGAATTTCCCAAACGGTTCCCGATTTAGGCTCTAGTTTTTGTTGGAGAAAGTCAGGCAATCGGACTTTTCCTATGAAGCACAACCCTTGTGAATCCTTTTTTTCCGCAGTCACTAATCCGGCAGCTTTCGCTATTTCCCGTACCTCTGATTTTTGAAGATGGCCTATGGGAAAGAGTGCTTTGGCCAATTGGTCCTGAGATAATTGGCATAAAAAGTAACTTTGATCCTTGTTGGAATCTAAGCCACTTAAGAGATGGTGGACTTCAGTCCCAGCTATCGTTGAGGTCGATTTTCTCACGTAATGTCCAGTAGCGACATAATCTGCACCAATAGACACGGCAGTTTTTAGAAAGAGATCGAACTTAATCTCGCGGTTGCAGAGCACATCTGGATTGGGAGTGCGCCCGCGCTCATATTCACTGAACATGTAATCTACAATACGTTCTTGATAGGCGGCACTCATGTCAATTACCTGAAACGGAATACCCAATTTATCAGCGACCAGCATAGCATCATTACTATCCTCCACCCACGGGCATTCATCATGGATAGTAACTGATTCATCTACCCAATTGCGCATGAATAATCCTATGACATTATACCCTTCTTCTTTGAGTAAATGTGCCGTTACAGAACTGTCAACACCGCCACTAAGACCTACTACAACCGTAGTTTTACTCTTTTCCTTCTGTGTCATAAGTGGTTTCACTTTCCAATTGTCCGTATCTATACTCCTCTTTACGTACTACTTTATTCTCTTCAAAATAAAACCAAGTCCCATGCTTCTTGTCGTTTTTGTAAGACCCTTTTGCCAATAGTTTTCCGGCCTCATCGTAATATGTACATGCACCGTTGAGCATATCGTTTTTATACAGACCTTTTGTGCGCAAGGTTCCATCTTCCCACTTTCTAAGCCAAATGCCTTCCTGTGCACCGCTTTCAAATGTCTTCTTTTCTGCCAATTTACCACTCTCGTAATAGGTCACTTGCACTCCTTGTAAAACACCGGCAGCATAGTCTTCGCTTTGCGTGAGTATGCCCTGCTTATCGTAATAGCGCCAAGTACTGTCTCGCAATTGATTTTTGTACAATCCCTCAGCTTGAATAACACCGTTGGTGTGATAGGCTTTTGCAAATCCCACCCCGGTTTCACCACGGTAGGTAATTTCTGACATGATGCCTCCTTCTCGCTCGAAGTAGTAGGTAAAAGTTCCTACTGGTATGTTGTTTTTGAAGTAACCTTCGTAGCGTTTCTTTCCAGATTCATACGTTTTCACCCATTTCCCCT
>CATAQZ010000333.1 GCA_949487015.1 Flavobacteriales bacterium UBA4585 | reverse complement strand
TCATTGCGGCTCCAGTACCCAACAATTTCTTCAAAAGCATTGGTTGTTTTACCCATTGCACTGACTACCACGACCATTGGACGCTGTGCAAACAGACCAATGATTCGAGCGACATTTCGCACACTGTCGGCGTCTTTCACTGAAGCGCCACCAAATTTGAAGACTAGCGGTGTACTCATTTCAAAGCATTCAATTGTTCGCGTGTCAACGTACCCAAATGCCATTCGGGGTCGAGCGTTGCGTTATATTTTTTGTAGAAATTCAAAGCGGGTTCGTTCCATTCTAGAACCGTCCATTCCATTCTCCCTACGTTCTGTTTTACGGCCTCGGCTACTACCTGGTCAAACAATTCTTTACCCAGACCTGCTTTGCGATACTCGGGCTTTACATAGAGGTCTTCAAGGTGTAGTGTGGGCCCTTTCCATGTGCTGTAGCGCGGGTAAAACAGGGCCATTCCAACAATACCAATCTTTAAATCTTCCGCCACAAAGCATTCAAAGCGCTGCTCTGAAAAGCCGTGCTCCTTTAAGTCCTCTGGGGAAATAATTACAGCATTGGGTTCTCTTTCGTAAATAGCCAATTCCGTGATAAGCGCGTGTACCGCAACCATATCTTCTTTTAGTGCCTTGCGAATCCTAACCATAGTGTTACGAAGGTACTGCAATCTCTGCTTCTTCCTTTCCTTGTATTACGATGTCTTGGTACAAGCCGTGTTCTATCGTTCCCCGGAGTAAATCGTCCATCGTTTCGCGTTCGCGAATCAGATAGGCTTGGTCACCTTCAATCAGCACCTCTGCAGGTCGTACTCTGCTGTTGTATTGAGAAGACATGCTGCTGCAATAGGCACCTGCGTTATGAAACGCTAACAAGTCGCCATTGCGTACCTCATTTAATTTTCGGTCGTATCCAAAAGTGTCTGTTTCACAGACATATCCGACGATAGTGTACAAACGCTGCTCGCCATCGGGATTACTAATATTTTCAATGTGATGGTACGCATCGTACATCATGGGTCTTGGGAAATGATTGAATCCACTATTGACCTGAGCAAATACGGTAGATGGTGTGGTTTTCGTGCTGTTTACCTTTGTGATAAAAACACCAGCTTCGCTCACAAGAAATTTTCCAGGTTCGAAAATGAGTTTTAAATCGCGTCCATATTCTAAACAGAATTCCTTGAACCTCGTGCTCATTTTGTTTCCGAAACTTTCAATATCTGTAGCGGATTCCCCAGGTTTGTAGCCCACTTTGAATCCTGAACCAAAATCGATATAATTAAGCTCTTTGAAATCGTGGGCAAGATCCATTAACAAATCTGCGCCGCGCATAAAGGCATCGATATCTAAAATATCGGATCCGGTATGCATATGAAGGCCGTGCACGTGCAGTCCCATATTTTGCACGATTCGGTGCAGATGACGTATTTGATGTATGGAAATACCAAATTTCGAATCTATATGGCCCACTGAGATTTTGGAATTACCACCTGCCATGATGTGTGGGTTAATCCGCACACAAACAGGCACAGAGCTCCCAAATTCATTCGCAAATTCCTCAAGGGTTTCAAGGTTGTCGATATTGATAAGAACACCAATCTCAACAGCTGCCTTGATTTCATGAATACCCACGCCATTTGGTGTAAATAAAATCTGGTCGGGTCGAAATCCGGCGTGCAAACCCAATTCAATTTCTCCTAAACTTACTGCATCTAAACCCGCGCCAAGCGAACGCATAAGCTTGAGTATATTAAGATTATTGAGTGCCTTACAAGCGTAGTGAATATCCACTTCGATGGAGGGTTCAAAAGCCTGTTTCATTCGAAAATATTGACCGCGAATGGTTTTCGCATCATATACGTAAAGCGGGGCGCCAAAGGCTTCCACCCACTGTGCGGCATCGTTTAAAGGAAACTTCGTCATGGTTAGCGTATTTGCCGCAAAAGTACCTGGACTTTTGAGCAAAAAGGCCAAATGAAGCTAAATAGTCTAAAATATTACAGTTTGTTAAAATTATAACAAACAACTTGTAGCCGCTGCTTTTTCCACGATGGCCTCAAGGCTATTACTTTCGAAGTTGGTTCGCATCCGCCTTTATTATTTCAACGATGCTAGGGTCAAGTAGGGTGGAGGTATCTCCCAGATTGGTAGTATCTCCTTCCGCCACTTTTCGAAGAATACGGCGCATGATTTTTCCTGAGCGTGTCTTTGGCAAACCAGGTACGATTTGTATCACATCGGGTTTAGCAATGGGCCCAATTTCAGCAACCAAAGTGTCGATAATGGATGTTCTCACGGCTTGAACATCCGGTGTTCCTCCATCAACTATCACATATGCATAAATCCCTTGACCTTTAATATCGTGCGGGTAACCGACAACTGCACTTTCAGTAACAAGCGGCGAAGCGTTAATGGCATTTTCTATTTCTGCAGTACCAAATCTATGACCACTCACGTTGATCACGTCATCTACACGACCAATGATTCTGTACATGCCTTCTTCCCTGCGTGCACCGTCACCAGTAAAGTAATAGCCTTCGTAGTTGCTGAAGTATACATTCTTGCAACGTTCGTGATCTCCGTAGGTCGTACGAAGCATAGACGGCCAGGGGTGTTTAATGCACAAATAGCCTTCAACACCGTCACCTTCTATCTCGTTTCCGTCCGCATCAAGAAGCACAGGTTGTATACCAGGTAATGGACGTCCAGCGTAGGTTGGTCGTTGCGGACTTAGGTTGCCGAGCCCCGATATCATGATACCGCCAGTTTCTGTCTGCCACCACGTATCCACTATGGGACAATTTCCACGCCCGACTCTATCGAAGTACCAATGCCACGCCTCTGCATTAATTGGCTCACCTACGGATCCAATCACTTTTAGTGTCCCCAGGTCTGCACGATCTACAAATTCATCTCCGCAGGCCATAAGGGCGCGGATCGCAGTGGGTGCAGTGTAGAATTGGTTCACACCATATTTATCGCAAACATCCCAGAAACGCCCGGCATCTGGAAAAGTCGGTACGCCTTCAAACATGAGTGTTGTCGCACCGTTGAGCAGCGGTCCGTAAATAATATAGCTGTGCCCAGTAATCCACCCAACATCAGCGGTACACCAATACACGTCGCCTTGCTCGTACTGAAACACATTTTTAAAACTGTAGCCAGCATAAACCATGTAGCCACCGCATGTGTGCACTACGCCCTTTGGTTTTCCAGTAGAACCTGAAGTGTACAAAATAAAAAGCATGTCTTCGGCATCCATGGGCTCAGCGGGGCAATCGCTATCCACTTCCATAACGGCTTCGTGATACCAATAGTCACGTCCCTCTACCATGGTCACGTCGCGCCCATCCCGGCGAACAACGATAACACTTTCTACAGACGTGCAATGTTCTAATGCTTCATCAACCGTTGCTTTTACAGGTAAAGCTTTTTCACCGCGATACATTCCATCAGAGGTTAAAACACAAACACACTGACTATCGTTGATTCGATCCGCTAACGCATTCGAAGAAAATCCAGCAAATACTACGGAGTGTACCGCGCCAATTCGTGCACAGGCAAGAACGCCAATGGTTAATTCAGGAATCATAGGCATATAGACTGCAACCCGATCCCCTTTTTTAACGCCTTTCGCCTTTAAGACATTTGCGAAACGACTTAC
>CATAQZ010000332.1 GCA_949487015.1 Flavobacteriales bacterium UBA4585 | reverse complement strand
GCTAAGGAGCGGTATACTTTCAACGTGTGTTGTATTTTTCCACAAATTAAGCATAGAAACCGAAAACCATGAAGAAAATTAGTCCAGGACAAGCCATCCAAGCAGGATGGTTGCGATTTAAAAATCAGGCAGCACTTTATGTTGCCTTTACCGTAGTCTACTTTATTATGCTCACCCTCATCTCTTCCGTGGGCAATGGCGTAGGGACCATGTTTGACTTCCTAGGTGGCGCGAAGGTTTCTTTGGCGATTTCTTCGATCATCTCAGGTGTAGCGGCGAGCTTTCTTACATTAGGCTATGCGCATGTAGCACGTAAGGACCAATTAGGCGAACCCGTAGAATTTGGCACCTTTTTCGATGCCTTTCGTGTAAACCAAAAACCGCTGCTTCAAGTCAGCGTAGTGAGCAGTTTAGTTGGCCTTATTTCAGTCATCATGTTCCCAGATGAATTCTTTAACATGGCTTCTGGACAGATTCAAGATCCGGATGAAATTTTGATGATGATTCAAGACATGGGTATCGATCTGCGTGAAAGTAGTGGGACGCTTATTGCGGTAGGTTTAATTCAATTGGTCCTCAGCATTGGACTCATGTTCTCTTCTTATAAGGCATCCATTGAGGGTAGTGATCTATTCGAGAGCATTACTTGGAGTTTTAGAGTGAGCATGCCGAATTTCTTTAGAATTTTCATTACGTTTTTCCTCGTCGGTATTCTGACGATAATTTTCTCGGTATTAACGTTATTCATAGGACTTCTCGCAATTATTCCGATCATCACGCTAGTCTATTATGACATGTATGATCAGGTTTCTGACGATTCGGTTTTGGGGGTTCCTTTAGATGAAGAAGATTCGTTCTAAGGAGTTTTAGAGTAACCATCTCGAAGGATTGCCACCCATGCGTTGCATGTGTGGCGGACCTTATGGGGTTGCATTCATTCAAATCCCTTCCATGCTGTGCATGGCTGGTCTTTTTTGTTTCGACTCTTCACTCAAGCAAGCTTGGGTTTTTCAAAGTCGAAGGATTGCCACCCATGCGTTGCATGTGTGGCGGACCTTGGGGGGTTGCATTCCAACGAAAAGCTCGGTCTCGCTTTGCGAGCCCTGGTCTTTTTTGTTTTTCCCCTTCCGCTAAGCAAGCTTGCGTCGGGTTAAAAACAAAAAAGCCCGGTTGCATTGCAACCGAGCTTTTCTTTGTTGGTGCGGATGAAAGGACTCGAACCTTCACGCGATAAAGCACTAGTGCCTAAAACTAGCGTGTCTACCAATTTCACCACATCCGCTTCCATTGGGACGGCAAATATAGATAGAAAAATTACTTTGAGGGAAAAAATGATTGGGTGGCTTGAAAAATTAACTTTGCTCAAAATCTTTACACATGGCAAGTTTTGATCCCAATGAGCTCGGAACCAAAGAGCGTCACAGTTTATTGCTTGGAGCCATTGCTCCTCGACCTATCGCTTTGGTGAGTACCGTAGACGAATTTGGCAATAATAACCTCAGTCCGTTCAGCTTCTTCAATATATTCAGTTCTAATCCGCCAGTGGTTATTTTTTCTGCCGCAAGAAGGGTTAGAAACAACACAACAAAGGATACGTTGCACAATGCGATGCAGCAAAAGGAAGTGGTCATAAACGTTGTGAATTATGCCATTACACAACAAGTGAATTTAAGCTCTGCTGAATATTCGTCGGACGTAGACGAGTTTGTAAAAAGCGGTTTGACACCAATAGATTCTGATCTTGTTGCGCCAAGAAGAGTGAAAGAGAGTCCAGTCAGTCTAGAATGTGAAGTTCGTGATGTTCTTCATATGGGCGAAGAAGGCGGAGCAGGAAACCTCGTGATGTGTGTGGTTAAGAAAATGCACATTGCGGATGATGTTTTGTCGGAGAATGGAGGTATTGATCAGGATGCGATTGATTTAGTCGGTAGATTGGGCAAAGCCTGGTGGGTTAGAGCCTCGGGCGACGCGTTGTTTGAATTGGCACCCCCAAAGTTGGGTATAGGTGTGGATCAAATTCCAGACGTTATTCGCCGTTCGACTATATTGACTGGAAATAATTTAGGCCAATTGGGTGCTGAAATTACACTTCCAACCGCCGAAGAGGTAGAAGCGAAGAAAAATGATTTTGATGTCCGTCGCATTTTGCAAAATTTTGCAGACGGAATAGAGTTGCGCGAGCAATTACATGAAATGGCCAAAGACTTATTAGACAATGGCCAAGTGAAGGAAGCTTGGAAAGTATTATTAATAGATAAATCGGCCCGATAAACGGGTAAGCAGATGCAATTAGAAGCGAGAATCCAGCGTATTATGGATGAGCAGGTCATTTCAGACCGGTTCAAAAAAAGAGAATTCGTAGTTCAAACTAAAGACCAATATCCTCAGACTTTATTGTTCGAGTTTACACAGGACAAAACGGGTGTACTCAATAATTTCAAGGAAGGTCAAGAAGTAAATATTGAATTCAATATTCGCGGACGAGAGTGGACACCTCCTCAAGGTGGTGATACTCGTTACTACACGACACTTCAAGCTTGGAGAATGAATGCCGTTGAAGCTGCTGCAGGACCTGGGCCATCTGATTTGCCGCCTGCTGGACAGCCATTCACACCTTCTGGTGCAGATAATTCAGTACTAGACGACGACCTACCGTTCTAAGTAAACCGACGTGTTTTCATCTACAAACAATCCATTATACTTCATTGGGCAAGGGGACTGGGAAGTTCCTGACCCCAATGATGTTTCCAACGATGAGGGCTTAATTGCCCTTTCTTGGGAGCTTAGCCCGGAGATGTACGATCGGCTCTATCCGTTCGGAATCTTTCCATGGTTTGAGCAAGAAGGGGTTGTATTCTGGTTTTCTCCAGAGGTACGGAGCATTACCCCAACGAACCAGGTGAAAATTTCGAAGAGCATGCGTCCGTATATCAACGGCAGAAAGTGGCGCTTTTCAGTGAATACGGCATTTGAGCAAGTGTTGGAAAAGTGTAGCGCGGTGGAGCGACCTGGACAAGCAGGTACATGGATTACTGAAAAATTCAGAGAAAACTTTATGGCACTTCACCAAGAAGGTAAGGGTTTCAGCTTTGAAGTTTGGGACGGTGAGGAGTTAGTTGGCGGTACTTTCGGTGTGATTACCGGCGCAGTATTCGTCGGTGAGAGTATGTTCCACACGCAGGCCAATGCTTCTAAATTCGCCTACATAGGCATGTGTCAATACCTAAATGCACAGGGCGTTGTTGCCGTTGATAATCAACTGCCTACGGAACATTTAGACAGTCTAGGTGCTGTAAATATCGAGCGCGAAGAGTTCTTAGAAATTATGCATCATCACGCCGGATCAGTCGTGGAAGACATCGCGATTCTACCGACAGAAAAATTCCAATTGTCCGTCTAATGCTGCTTGCCCCAAACGGTGCTTAGCGTATTCAGACTCAAAACACTTACCGCAATGAGTGCCCCAGGTATAAGGCTTAAATAGGCCTTTCCAGTGATGAGATATGGATAGTAT
>CATAQZ010000331.1 GCA_949487015.1 Flavobacteriales bacterium UBA4585 | reverse complement strand
TGACAGCGATGCACAAAGCAACCGATAACGCTAAGGCGCTACAGGGCGATTTGAAACTCGAATACAACAAGGCTCGTCAAGCAGCAATTACGAACGAGATTCTCGAGATTGTTGGCGGCGCAGATGCATTAGCGGGTTAAGAAATTCTCGAAAAATGACAAGGACCCGCGGCGTGAGCCGCGGGTTTTTTTTGTTCAAAAAGGGCTCAATCGAGACATTCTTTTGCTAAAAGATTGAAAATGAGTTCTAGAATTAAAAATCTAAGTATTTTAGAAGTCCAAACCTTTATTTAAGTACAATGTCCCAGTCTGAACTACTCCAGAAGGAGTTCATCAGTGTAGCTGAACTCATGCAGCTTTTCGATATTTCCCGCGCTACAGCCCAACGCTTGCTCAAATCTGGCGAAGTTGCTCACAGTAAATTGGGAGGGAAAATTATCATTCCGACACGTCCACTTCGCGACAAATTTGGGTTGTAGAAATATCCGCAATTAGCCTTTCTGACCTGCAAGTATTGCCTTAATTTAGAATCATGGCAGTCTTAACCATTCGGGTCCGTACCTTTTTATTCATGATGATGATTCTTCTCGTGGCTTTCGTGCTGACGGGAACGTTTTCGTTGTACCATTTTAAGGCGGAAAACAAGAATTACCATTACGAGCGATTAGAGCGTAAGGAAAAGGCAATTTCCTCCCATATCGACTACATCACGAAAGCATATCAAGGTCAAGAGCTCTCCCCCACCCAATGGAAAATAGTCCTGGGCGGACGAATGGACGAGATCGGCTCCATTCATAAATTGGACTTAGGCTTGTACCATCCTAACGGCGCACTGTTGGCCAGGAGTCACGTCTTTGCAGCGAGCGATGAATTATTTCCGGCATGGATTGACCTCAACGCATTAACTAGTGGTTCTAATACACGCTATAAAGTTGATGCGATTGAAGGGTTTCTGATGGGAACAGATAAGATCATGGCCCCCGACAACACTGTGGAATTAATCATCCGCGTCCCCTATGCTGTTGATGATAGTGTTATACCCGAGGAGGATTACCAGTTCCTGCGCCAATTGGGCTTTATTTACGTATTGCTGCTGTTCGTGGGTATCGTACTCGCGTTAATCTTGTCCAATTATATCAGCCGGAACATGAGCATCGTTGGGGCGAAGTTGAAAAAGGTGCGTTTGAACCAAAGCAACGAAAAACTGACTTGGCGACACAATGACGAGATTGGTCAATTGATACAGGAATACAACCTTATGGTTGAAAAGCTGGAGAAAACGGCGGTAGATCTGGCAAAAAGTGAGCGTGAAAGCGCCTGGAAAGAAATGGCGCAGCAGGTGGCCCACGAGATTAAGAATCCACTTACGCCAATGAAATTGACGCTGCAAATGATGCAGCGTGAGAAGGATGTGGATGAACTTCAAGAGATGTCAAAGCATTTGCTTGAGGAGATTGAAGGTTTAACGTCCATTGCGGAAGCGTTTTCAAGGTTTGCCCAAATGCCGTCGTTGCGTTTAGAAACGCACGATATTTCTTATTTAAGCAATCGCGCGGTAGCGCTGTACAGTGACCGAGGCGTCCAATTCAGTTCTGAAGGCCCTGTCTATGCAAGTGTAGATAAAGAGCAATGGTCAAGAATCATACACAACCTTGTTAAAAATGCGCTTCAGAGCGTCCCCGCGGATCGCAAGCCAGAAATTATGGTACGTGTTCAAAGGGCCCCTGGAAAGGGCATTGTCTCAGTAATTGACAATGGGACAGGCGTTCCAGATGAAATGAAGGAGCGGGTCTTTGAGCCTAATTTTACAACGAAAAGTTCAGGCATGGGCTTAGGACTGGCCATGGTTCGAAACTTGATTCAAAACTTCGGCGGAACCATCGACTTCGAAAATAAGCGTCGGGGCGCCGCGTTCACCATCACCATACCTACACAGCAAAACAACCTATCTTAAAATGGAAAATGTACAACTCACCGTCGCTGACGGTATTGCAACGCTGGTCATTAATCGACCCAAACAACTTAATGCGCTAAACAAACAGACGCTATCAGAAATTAACGAGGCTTTTGAATCCATGCGAGAGAATGATGCCGTTAAGGTGGTTGTTATGACAGGATCAGGCGAAAAGGCGTTTGTGGCTGGTGCGGACATTAAAGAATTCGCTGATTTTTCTGGTGTTGAAGGTTCCGAGCTTGCAAAGACTGGACACCTGACCGTTTTTAATGTGATTGAAGAGTTTTCAAAGCCGGTTATTGCGGCGATTAATGGATTTGCATTAGGAGGTGGTTTAGAATTAGCCATGGCTGCTCATGTGCGGATTGCCTCTGATAATGCGCGTATGGGTCTCCCAGAGACCTCCTTAGGCGTTATCCCCGGGTACGGAGGCACACAGCGCCTACCACAGCTCATAGGGAAAGGACGCGCTTTAGAAATGATATTTAGCGCAAAAATGATAGACGCGTCTACAGCGTTGAACTATGGATTAGTGAATGCCGTGGTTCCGCAAGAGGCGTTGCGAGCTACGGCTGAAAAAATGGCGCAGGACTTTATGAAAAATAGTATCGTTGCCATGGGGTATGCCATTGAGGCAGTAAATGCAGGGATGCTTGAAGGCGCCTTCGGTTACGATGTGGAAGTACAGGCTTTTGGCGATTGTTTTGAAACGGCAGATTTTAAGGAGGGAACCACAGCGTTTTTAGAAAAGCGTAAGCCCCAATTTCCAGGAGCTTAAATGAGTCAAACGCACTGGTTGAATATTGCGCAAGAGCAAAGGGTGGATTCGCTTGGGAGCTTTTCGGAAGCGACGAAACACGTATGGGTGGGTTTGCATGGATACGGCCAATTGGTCCAATTTTTTGCCCGCCATTTTCGTTCACTGGTCACTGAAGAGCGCGCTTTTGTATTTCCCCAAGGCCCTCATAAATTCTATCTCAACGGCGTTCACGGTCGCGTCGGAGCTTCATGGATGACCAAAGACCAGCGATTGGTGGATATCGCCAACCAGCGCATCTATTTGGGATTTGTATTTCGGTGGATTAAACAGCAGGCGCCAAAGGCTACCATTCATTGTGTCGGATTTTCTCAAGGCGTAGCCACCATCATGCGCTGCATTGGCCATGAAGAGGTACAACCGGCTTCATTGTTGGCCTGGGCAGGAAGCTGGCCACCCGATCTTGACGAACCGAACCGAGCCGCATTAGAAGGGCTTGCGTTTAAAGCATGGTTTGGAACGCAAGACGAATTCATCACTTCCGAGAAGCAACAAGAAATGATCAAGCTCTACGAAGAAAAGTATAACTTCGAACCAACGGTGGGTATTTATGAAGGAGGCCACTCTTTTCATGCTCAAAAATTGGCCCGCGAAATTACCGCCTTAGAAAAAAAATGAATACCTAATCATGCACGAAGTACACCCTTTCATAACGAATGATGCCACGCTCTTTGGAATTTTAGCCGCCATGTTGGGCGCTATATTTTATACCTCAAAAAGCGAACATCCCGCATTTAAAAAGTTTTATAGCGTTATACCAGCACTGTTGTTGTGCTACTTTTTACCGTCCCTACTTACCACGTTCGAAATCATTGATCCGAAACAGAGCCGATTGTATTTTATGGCAAGCCGCTACCTTTTACCGGCGGCATTGATTTTATTGACGTTGAGCATTGATTTTGGTGAGGTAAAGAAATTAGGACCTAAGGCGCTTATTATGTTCTTTACCGGAACCGTTGGAGTGGTGATTGGCGGTCCATTAAGTATTTTATTCTTTAGCGTCATTGCTCCAGACATTGTAGGCGCTAATCCAGAGGAAATTTGGCGCGGAATGACCACTGTTGCGGGCTCGTGGATAGGCGGCGGCGCTAATCAGGCGGCGATGAAAGAGGTTTTTGAAGTTAGTGAAGACATTTTTAGCGCCATGGTTACCGTGGATGTTTTGGTTGCAGAGTTGTGGATGGCATTCTTGCTTATTGGTGTTGCAAAGCACAAAAACATAGATAAAGCCTTTAAGGCCGACGCTTCAGCAGTAGATTCCCTTCAGAACAAGATGGAGGCCTACACCGCTAGCATTAGCAAGGTGACCTCATTTAACGATCTCATGTACATCTTGGCATTGGCTTTTGGAGCGACCGGTTTGGCGCATTGGATGAGCGACGGAATAGCACCTTACATAGGCGAACACTATCCCATTCTTGCAAAATTCAGCTTGACTTCAGGTTTCTTTTGGCTGGTTGTTATTGCCACCACTATAGGTATTGGACTAAGCTTCACAAAAGCGCGCACATTAGAGGGAGCGGGTGCCTCAAAAGTGGGTAGTGTTTTCATTTACATTCTAGTTGCCACTATCGGCATGAGCATGAATGTCATGGAGATTTTCCATAATCCGGGGTTGTTTGCCGTGGGTTTGGTTTGGATGATGATTCACGTGGGCCTGATGTTCATAGTTGCAAAAATTATCCGTGCCCCCTATTTCTTTCTAGCCGTTGGTTCAAAAGCAAATATTGGCGGAGCGGCAAGTGCGCCGGTTGTTGCTGCGGCATTCCATCCGGCTTTAGCGCCGGTAGGTGTATTGTTAGCGGTACTGGGCTACGCTTTGGGAACCTACGGTGCATACATCTGTGGGCTATTAATGCAAGCGTCAGCGGGAGTTTATTAAAGGGCGGATAGATGCGGGTTGAATTGCCAAAAGAGAAAGTTTTCCCCATGCCCTTTCGGTTTTGGCTAATCCTTGCGGTATCTATTATTCTTCCATTCTTTAGCGGAATGCATCCGGCAATTTTTGTTTTTTGGTTGATTGGACTTTGGGGAGTGACCGCACGACGCGGAACCATTCTTCGCAGTGCAGATCAAAAAATGTTTCGCTTTTATTCGGTGTACGGCATTCCCTTAGGGAGCTGGGAACCTATTATTCCAAATGCAGGAGTGGTCGTTTTAGGTGAGCAGCAGTCCGTTCGACAAACCAGTTACGCAGGAGTAATGCGTTATCAGGAGCATACGGGTTTTGCGCTGTATTTGGTGAATGAGAGTCACCGGGAAAAGGTGTTGTTAGCGCGGGTGGTAAGAAGAGATGAATTGGACCCTTATGTGAAGGTGCTAGAAGAAGAGTTTAAACTTAAATTGGTAAGGTTTTCTCCGGCTATTTCGGCGAAGACGAAAGCAAGAAGAAAGCGATGATGAAATTTAGAATATTAGCCGTTTTGGCATTAGTAGGATTTAGCGCAGCGTCACAAGTTGATACCGATAAGGCGGCGGTGATAAAATCCATTTATACCGAAGCATTGGGTGAGCAGCAGGGTTACGAATGGCTGAAGTACATGTGCGAAGTTATAGGACCGCGTCCCAGCGGTTCGGAGGCGGCTAATGAGGCGGCGCGCTGGGCAAAAGTTGCGATGCTGCAAGCAGGCGCAGATACGGCGTGGCTTCAGGAAGTAGAGGTCCCGAAATGGTACAGAGGTCCCGAATGGTCTAAGGCCTATGCGGGTGGAGTGCCTGTTTCACTGCCAACCACGGCGCTTGGGGGATCTGTCCCTACCCCAAAAGAAGGCGTTCGTGCTGAGGTCGTAGAAGTGGGTTCATTTGAGGAATTAGAAGCTTTGGGACGAGAGGGAGTGGAAGGTAAGATTGTCTTCTACAACACGTATATGGACCACAGCTTGATCAGCACGTTTAACGCCTACGGCGGTGCAGTGAAGTACCGCTGGGCGGGTGCCATGGAGGCCGGAAAATATGGAGCAGTGGCCACGGTTCTCCGTTCGGTTACTTTGTTACGCGACGACTTGCCGCACACAGGTGCCATGAGCTATGGAGACAGCGAGGTGAAGATTCCGTCGGCAGCTATTTCTTGGCAGGCAGCAGATATGTTGGACCACCTTTTAGGTAAGGGCCAAAAGGTAGAGTTAGAGTTGTTCTTGGACTGTGGCGTTCAAGGCACGGCGACGAATTACAATGTCATTGCAGATTTTAAAGGCACGGACAAGGCCGACGAAATTATGTTGGTGGGCGGTCACATTGATTCTTGGGATTTGGGCCAAGGGGCGCAAGACGATGGCGCGGGATGTGCGCACGCTATGCAAGTGCCTAGTCTGTTAAAAGAGGTCGGCTATGAGCACCACAGAACCATTCGCGTGGTATTGTGGGCGAATGAAGAGTTTGGTTTGGACGGCGCTAAGGAATATGCGAATTGGGCCCGAATGAATAACGTGCACCATTGGGTCGCGCTTGAGAGTGATGGAGGTGCAGGTGTGCCGCGCGGCTTCGGTGTAGGTGCAAGTGATGAATGGGTTGAAAAAGTGAAAGCGTTGAAGCCGTATTTTGTGCCTTATGGCTTGCATGAATTTGCAAAAGGCGGCGGAGGTGCAGATTTATCTCCGCTACGAGGATACGACAACGTGTTTATAGGTTTTCGCCCCGACAGTCAGCGTTATTTTGATTTTCACCACAGTGCGCGCGATCGAATAGATGCGATTCACCCACGTAGTTTAGAAATGGGATCCGCAAGTATTGCATCGCTGTTTTTCCTCCTGGACGCCCTTTAGTGTAAAAAGTACACTTAGAACATTTTTTCACTAATTTGGTGGGGTTAACTCACTCACATCACCTTTCATGAGCAAAGGAACATACGAATTAGAATCCGCGGCATGGGCCGTGCTGGAGTCTAGTGCAAAATCATTTGGTTTTGTAGCTACAGCACAAGATAAAGACAACTATGCCCGATTGTGGTCTCGCGATAGCGCCATAACGGCCTTAGCGGTACTCGCAGGCGAGCGTGAAGATTTGTATCCGACCGTCTACAAGAGCATCGTGAACTTGTTAGAGGCAGTGGGCGATCGCGGTGTATTTCCTTCGAACGTTAGTTTCTCAGACCAATTCGAAAAGACCGGCACCAGCTATGGCGGTCCCGTAGGCCGAACCGATAGCCCTTTTTGGTGGGGCATTACGGCGTTGAGTTATTTGGAGCGTGTGGAAGACCAAACACTCGAGAAACTTGTTGCTACCCAGCTCGAAGTGATTGAAGAAAGAGCGTACAGCTGGGAGTTTAACAACAAACATTTGATGTATGCGCCTGCTTCGAGTAATTGGGCGGATGAATACCCCGTAGAGGGCTATATCCTACTGAACAATGTCTTACGGTACTGGATGCTGCGCAAGGCGGGGCGTCTATGGAGCCATCAGGGTTACGCGCTCAAAGCTGAGCAGATTCTTTTGTCCATCAAACTTCATTTTTTTGGTGAGCCGGCTGATGCACCGCACCTTTTTACCGCGGCGCAGCACGAGCGACTTGCTCAGCTCGAAGGCGGTGATCGCATTTTGATGAGCTTCACACCAGGGGCGCTGAATAACCACTTAGATGCACTGGGCTTGAGCATCGCCTTTTTGGTCGGTGCGGCCTCGGAAAGTACCATGAATAAGGTGTTCGAGCGCTATGAAAAAGGGCCTTGGCAAAAGGGTTTAATGCCTGCACACTGGCCAATTATTGCGCCAGGTGATCCGCTCTGGGGTGCGATAGAAACGAATTACTCCTATGCCTTTAAAAACCACCCGGGACATTTTCATAACGGTGGCGTTTGGGGGCTGACTCAGGGCTTTGCATCGGCGATGTTGCGGGAATTGGGCAAGGACGACTATGGTGTTTTTGAAGCATATCAGACGCTTTTGGACGGTTCGATGGCCACGCATCCGTTCGCTGAGTATTACGCGTATTCCGACCTTGAGCCGGGCGGGGTGCACAGCTTGTGTTTCTCCGCTGCTTCCTATTTACTTGCCGTTCAGGCTGGAGGGTCAGCGTTCAAGTCTATTTTTGAGCGTCCGAAGGTGATGGATGTACAAGAGACCACGCGCATTGCGCGTGGTTTGGCGACAGAGATTATCAACGAGCGACCGACGAAAATTTATAAGATTGCTGGGGAGAGCGGATGTGGAAAGACCACTTTAGGCAAGGCCATCGTGGCTGAGCTTGAGGCGCGGGGTAAGCGTGCTTTGCTGCTGTCCCAGGATGAATTTTTTCACTTGCCACCCAGACAGAATCACAACAAACGAGTAGCGGATTTTTCGTGGATTGGCCCGCAGGAAGTGGATTTCGAGGGATTGCAGCAGTGTTTAGAAAAAGCTACGGATGGGGATACTCAGGTGCTGAGGGTTCCGGTGATGAATTGGGAACGGGACGAAAAACAGTGGACCGAAGTAGCTGTAGGTGAGCTCGATGCGATCGTGATCGAAGGAACGTATGTCCTTGAAAATGTTGGGCCTGAGGAAACCGCGGTCTTCTTTGAGCATACGTTTGAGGATACTAAGGCGGCACGAATTGCTCGAAACAGGGAAGTGGTGGATGCGTTTATCCAGCGCGTTTTAGAACGAGAACACAAGCTGATTGCGCCGCAGGGTGCGCATGCGCATTTTAGCATAACAACAGAATACAAGCTCCAAAAACAAATAGTATGAAAAAAGGAATCTTAGCGCTGATCGCGCTCGCTTTTGCGGCATGTCAACCGGAAGGCCACTTTGTGAGCAGCCCAGATGGGGCGATCCAGGTCCAGGTAGATTTGGGTGCCACGGGCGCATTAGAATATGCGGTTCGATTTAACGGGGAGGAATTGGTCGAGAAATCAAAGTT
>CATAQZ010000330.1 GCA_949487015.1 Flavobacteriales bacterium UBA4585 | reverse complement strand
TCGCTGTCCTTCAAGTGCCCGTGCAGTTTAGCACGCAGCTTTAGCGCTTTCCAATACTTCGTGTTGAATTCAAACCATTCCTTTAAGAGCTTGTCTTTTCTCATGCTTTGGGTAGTTTGTACTCAAGTATTTTTTTGAATTGACGTCTAAAAGAAACTGCATCGTATTGCTTTATATGTAATTGAAGTTTCTTTCTAATTGAAAGCAGGTCTTTACCTTGAAGTTGATTTATTTTTTTCGGAATTTCAGTTTCGTTATCGTAGCGTAAAGATTCATCTTGGACAATCTCTATTTGCCCTCCACTATTGTGTACAATTGGAATACAACCGGCAGCGATACCTTGCACGGTGGTAATTCCAAAAGGTTCAGAACGAAGCGAATGAATAAAGAATGTAGATGATGCAAGTAGCTTATCTCGCTCTTCCTCACCTGCATCAGGAACTAAATGAACATTGGTTAACCAAAGTGTATCAATTACTTTTTGGCATTTATTGAAATACGATTCATCATTTTTGAAACCAACTAGATATAATTCATAATTGGGTAATTCGCGCATCATTACAATTTGTTCAATTTGCCTTTTGTTTGGAGAAAATCTACCGAGACTTATGATTTGCTTAGGATCTTTGTCTGCAATCAGGACGGTTGTTTGAACTGGCGGATAGAGTATTTCGGAAATTCTTGAGTGATAGCAATTTTCGAATTCATCTGCTGTGAATTTACTATTGGCAACTTGTAAATCATTCACACCCGTTTTCACATGCCAATTGTACAAGATTAGGTTCAATAAGAACGGGTCTCTGTCGAATTGAAAAAAAGACTTCCAGCTCCACTGTTTTAATATCCGGGCCTTTCTAGGATAATGGACGTAACTTAAAACATTAATACTTTCCTCAAGTCCTAAACTCGTATTATTACTGTTGATTACTAAATCATATTCTTTGAGATGGTTATTTACTTGCCTATTAAAGTTAGTGATATTCCATTCAAACGGGAGCTTTGGTTCTGGAATAGGTTTGAAATACAGTTTAATTTTGCTCCCATAATGTTCCTGAATGTCATGCTCGGTAAGCCTAAATCGATAAGCATAAAAATCGGGAATAATATCAAGCGCATTAAGAACCTTCGTCATTTCAAAAGTGACTTGGAATCGACCACCTAATTGAACTCTATTTTGAATAAATGCTACTCTCATACAACAAAGTTAAACGGACTATTTTAATTACCTCTCTATTCGCTCTTAAGTTAGCGCAACAGGAGGTTTTTAATGAATTTTCTATTTACCAGTAAGGCAGCAACGACGATCGCGCCGGAGACTAAAAACTTCATAAGACCGTCAAAAGGAACTTTGTAACAAAGTGCTCCTACGGCTACACTGCCCATTAAAATGACGAGACTTTCTTTAGTAAAAGGCTGCAGACCACTTTTTCTGTAAATCATAGCGGCCCTCATGGTATTAACGAAAATCACTGCAATCAATCCACTGTAGGCAACTCCGATTATACCGTAACGGGGTATAAAAAGAAGGTTGAGTAGCACATTAATTACGAGCATAATGGAACCAATTTGCATGTTTAATTGGTAGAATGGACTATTGGCGATGATTTCACCATTAGAACCGAATGCGGCATTGATGTATTTTCTAGCTAAGGTCCAGACCACTACAGGAATGGCGGGGTAGAAACGTTCTCCATCTGGAATGAGCGAAAAAATCCATTCGACATTAACCACAACGAGAATAACGTAGGCTGCATTCACAACCATCTGCGCACTGGAGGTTTTTTGATACATCTTTCTGAGCGCTCCCATATTGTTGTTATTCCAACTTGTGGAAATCTGGGGTGCGAGCATTTGGTTGATCGGTCGACGTATTCCGTCTATTACGGAGCCCATGAAAAAAGCCATCCCATAAATACCTACGCTGTTCATGTCCGTAAGCATCGATAGCATTTGAACATCGAGCGTGTTTATGCCAATCTCTATGAGCACACTAAAGACACTGATCCAGGCAAATCGGTTCACATCTTTACCCATCGGAGCCCATAAGTGCTTTAAATGAAAAGCTGGCTTAATGCGGTTCCACCCGTAAAATAGGGCTGCAACCCCTAGAGTTAGAGAAGCCCATGCATAGGCAATGAGCCAATGACTGAATTCAAATAGATCACTGTTAAAAAACAGCACAACGGCCAATGCGGCCATTGCGAAGCGCATACCCATATTCTTTAGGAACACAGGAATGGTAATTTTCTTCGTTGTTGCAGCAGCAGCCACGGCCATTAGAAAAGCCATGCCACTGACAATGAAAAAGCTGAGGTAGCGCAATAAATGCGCATCCTTAGGTTTAAAGTTGAAGTAAGGAGCGAGAAGCGGTCCGAATAAAAAGACCAGAATACCTATAGTTATCATGAGCAGCGTACTTCTGCCGACAACTACACTCTCAAAGGTCTTTTTATCTTTTGAAGGATCAGAATGAAACTTTGTGAACGAACGATGGACGCCAAAGAGCAGAATGTTAGATAGAAGTACTGCAGAACGTTCCATCCAACGGTACATGCCTAGCTCTTCTGTACTGAACAGTTTGGGGAGTAGCCATAGGTTGAGTACCGCGCCTAAAAGAATCCCAGCGAGGTTAATCACTGCACCCGAAGAGATTTGTTTTTTAGCGTTGTTCATAGTGCCCATGGCTTGGCTCAAATGTAGTGATTTACGCGGTAGTTAAATAGCTGTTGACCCCCTGTAGATGAAGAGTTATAGGCTCAATTCCTCAGCTATTCAACGTTTAGGATATGAGAATAGTGCAATACGAACATTTGCCGCGCTTGGATGGTCTAGCTTGTAATCTTACTATCTTGCAAGCATGAACGAAGCCTCTCTTCCAAATGTCATTATTGGCGGTGCCCCAAAGTGTGGTACGAGTAGCCTGTATTTTTGGTTATCTGCCCATCCCAATGTCTACGGTAGTCCTAAAAAAGAGACGTTCTTTTTCGCGGATAAAGTAAATAGATTCAATGCGTCTGCTAATGCACACGAACACGAATTGGCGGCATATGAAAGCTTTTTCAAGGGAGGTATAGATCAATTCATTCGCTTTGAGGCTACTGCGCATTATTTGTACGAAAGTACCGCACAGACGGCTTTTTCTTCTTGGCCGAACCCGCCAAAATTGATTTTCTTATTCCGCGAGCCTTCGAAACAAATGTACAGCCACTACAAGATGGAGCGCTTTCGAACGAAGCGCATTGACATGGCATTAGCCGACTACATTAATCGACCTCAAATTACGGATCACGTTGACTATGCGAAACATGTATCAGCTTGGATAGATGTAATGCCTGAAGGTCATGTGCGTTTTTGGGCTTTTGAAGATTTTATGTCACGCAAACCTGAGGTCATGGCAGAAATTTCAGAATATGTTGGAATTGATGCAGCGTATTACACGGATTTTGACTTCGAACACCGAAATGAAAGCGTTGCAATTAAGAGTGGTTTTTTACACCAATTAGGTCTTAAAATTCAACCACTCATCCCTCACCGCGTTCAAAAAACACTTCTTCCTTTGTATATGAAACTCAACAGCGGCGGTCGTGTAGCCGACCAGCCAGAGGATAAACAGGTATTGGCAGCGTTTAAGAAGGATTGGGCGCATGTAGGAGCGGCGCTCAAAGAATTGGACCCAAATTTTCCAGTGGAGCACTGGAAATAGCGCATAAGGACAATATTCGCACAACACTTACTTAAATAAGACGACCTACTTTTAGGAGGTGAAAGTTGCGCAACTATTCGATCGTTGGGGCATAGCCGACAACCCCAGATTGCTACTTACTGCCACCATCATTTGGCTACTGCCTGGTGGCACGCTATGGCTCGTCTTATTTTTAATGCTTAGAGGAAAGATACTGCGCAACATAAACGGTTAGCTTAACCCTATTTTCTGCATCTTTG
>CATAQZ010000329.1 GCA_949487015.1 Flavobacteriales bacterium UBA4585 | reverse complement strand
GTACCCTTCTCGGCTAAAGATTCAAAAAGTGTGCGTGCCGATTCAAACTGTCCGTCGGCATATAATGCGCTGGCACTGTCGCTTACTGCGGTTAAAGTTGCTCCCATAGTGCATTAAATTCGTTCAACCATTCTTCGTTTGAGCCTGTTGCACTCGGTGCATAGAGGGCCAATTGTAATTTTTCAATCAGCGTATTTACCTGAGTCCCAAGCGCGGTACCAAGGACTTCGTTTAATGCAAATAGACTAATGTTTTCTTTGGCAATTCCCCTGCGCACCAATTCTACCTCTAAGGCATTTAGCATTTTATCAACGGCCTCTGGGTCGTTTGATTTCCACGCTGCGTTGATGTCTTTTTTCACCGCTGCACGCATCGCCTCTGGTGATTTTTTCTTTGGCCGAAAGGAAATTAACTGAAGCAACCAGCCCAATACCACGGCCCCAAAAACGACCCATAACCACAAGAGCGGTCGCTTACTTTGCGTCTTATTTTCATCTACTTCTTGTAGGTATCGTATGTCGTTATCAATACTACTTACCTCGCGTTGTACTTTCGGCATTGTGCCATCATCATCGGCTAGGGCCTCTTTTAATGCATCTCCCGTTACAGTAAGATTAGTTTCCTCGAGTGTAATGGTCTCGTAGTCCCCTTTCTTAACATCAAAATAGGTCCATCGCATCTGCGGAAGAATGAATTGGCCTTTAAATTGTGGTACCAATAAGTATTCATATTCTTTATAACCGCGAACACCGCGCTCGCTGTAGCGAATTTTCTCATTGAATTTAGGGTCGTATAAGTCGAATCCTTGCGGCGGTATCAAATCCGGTACGCTGATTGTGTTGAAATTACCCGACCCTTCGATGCGGAGCTTTAGGGTAATGGATTCGTCACCATTTACGGAAGTGCGGCTCAATTCTCGAACTAATTTCAATTCACCCACCGCTCCCGAAAATCCATCAGGTTGAGGCGTTGGTAGTGGCTTGATTGTCACTGCTGGAATTTTCGCAGTCGCCACTTCTTGTTCCCACCGCATCAAAGGCATATTAAAAAAGTCTCGTCGCCCTGTGGGTTTTTGAACTGCGCCAGTGATTTTTAGTTCTTGGCCGCCTAATGTCCCCGGTTTATTCGGGATGATTAATCGTTTATCAAAGTCTAATACCGTTGCAATTTTGGAGCCTATGCGTTCTCTTCTGGACTGCTGTTCAAAGTCCAATTGTTGCTGCAAGACATTCTCAAAATTGGGTGTCTGAAGCATATTTAAATCCCGCACTTGCTCGAAGAGTGTTGCAGTGAATAATAAAACTACGGGCTCTCCAACAAACACCTCTTTTTTCGAGCTCAAAATAGCTACCTCGAACCCGGCAGTTTTTGCCGTAGATGTTGCACGTTTGCGCTTCACACCCGCTTTGACCTGAATCGTTAGCGTATTGCTCTTGAACCGTTTACCTTTTGA
The DNA here is from genome assembly GCA_949487015.1 of Flavobacteriales bacterium UBA4585. Classification (GTDB taxonomy): domain Bacteria; phylum Bacteroidota; class Bacteroidia; order Flavobacteriales; family Schleiferiaceae; genus UBA10364. The sequence goes on along the minus strand of CATAQZ010000329.1, from coordinate 2,508 downwards.
TTCAAAAGTTGCGGGACCTATGGTAAAAGTTCCTTCTTCTTGTGCAACGAGCTGGTAGGTCAGTTCCCGAGAGAAACTCATAGAACCATTAATGATTTGTGTCTGCTGTGAGCTGTAAGGTCCGCCGACCACAATAAAGTGCTCAAAATTCGGTGGACTAAGCTCGCCACGACGTGCATTACTGCTAAAGGTTACTCGGAAGGGTTCGTCAAGACCGACGGAAGTACGAGAACTCCGCGCGGTTAGCTGTACCTCTTGCGCTACTAAACCTGTCGCTAGCAGAATAAAGGCCCAAAGCCAATGGTATTTACCAATCTTTCTCTCCACTCTTTTTCTTTCCTTTCGCTTTTTTGGCGGTCATTTTTTCTGCTGTTTTCTCTTCTGCGCGCTGCACTGCCTCGAGCAATCCTTTAATCTGCTCCGGCGTCATCTTTACCTGGGCCTCACCGCCCTCTTTCGGCGAATTCTTTTCTCCACTTCCGTCTTCGTCCTGCGGCTCGCCTTGGTCGTTTTGTTGCTCGTCCTGCTGCTGGTCTCCCTGGTCGTTTTCGCCCTGCTGGTCGTCTTGCGGTTCGTCTTTTTTACTTTCGTCTTCCTCAGGATTTTCTTTCTGCGGTTCGTTTTGGTCGTTTTTAGGCTCTTCTTTCTCTTCCTTCTCCTGGTTTTCTTTGTCCTGTTGATCGTCCTGCTGCTCCTGATTTTCTTCGTTTTGCTGTTGTCTTTTTAGTTGTTCTAAAGCACGATTAAGGTTGTAAATAGCATCTGTTTGGGAAGGGTTTTTCCTGAGGCTTTCTGCAAATGCACCCACTGCTTCTTGGTATTTTTCCGCGGCCATAAAGGCATTTCCGGCGTTGTATAATGCGTCACTTTGTACCAATGGATCCTCTGTGTTTTGGGCCGATTTTAACAAAACACTTGCCGCCTGTTCCGCTTCGCCTGCCGCCATTAAAGTACTGCCTAAATTATACAATGGCTCGAAAGCATCGGGCTCTGCTGTAGCAGCTTCTGCGAAAGCTTGCGCTGCGCCGCTTAAATCGCCATTTTCAAACTTTTCATTCCCCGCTCGTATGCGTTTTCCATAGTCGTGTCTGGTCCAGTCTTCGGCAGCAGTGATCGTAAGACTATCCACTTCTTGTGCATGCAGGGCCGGGTGGGAAACGAATAAGAACAAAATTACCCACGTGCCTTTTACTTTTCTGCCTGTATGCGCCGGTAGCAGGAGGTACAGTGCTAAAAAGAAGAGTGCTGGGAAGAGGAACCACTGGAATTGGCTCTCATAATTTATTGCCATTTCTTCATTGATGTCGGCTTTGTCGCCACCTGAAATAAAGTCCTGTATGGCTTTCAACGCAGGATCGGTATTGTTACCATCTATAACCGCTGCATCCAGCGAACGTCCAATACTATTGAGTTTTTCGAAGTCACGTTTGGTAATGACGACTTCACCGTTGTTGTCTTTTTTGTAGGTGGTTCCGCGGGAAGTGCGGCGCATCGGGATGGGTCCGCCGGAGGTGGTGCCTAGGCCAACAAGCATGGTTTGAACGGGCAGTGTGGGGTCCGCACTTCCCGCGGCCAAATCTTCGTGATCTTCTCCGTCGGTAAGTACGATGACGAAGCGTCCTGCGGGAGAAGCAGGATTGAAGTATTCGGTAGCGTAGTCTAAGGCGGCTGCAAGATTCGTTCCTTGCGAAGGCACGGCATCTGGGCTTGCAGCACGTAATGCCATTTTTGCGGCGGCATAATCTGTCGTTATGGGAAGGGCAGGGTAGGCGCTTCCGGCATAGGCGATGATGCCGACGCGGTCGCCGCCTAATTGGTCCACCGTTCTAGAAATAAGAAGTTTTGCCTTTTCTAAACGGGAAGGAGTAAGGTCTTCTGCGAGCATGGAGCGGCTCACGTCAAGCGCGAAAACAACATCGGCTCCCTGTCTTTTAACTTCCGCAGTTTGCCCGCTCATTTGAAGATTCGCTAAACTCAGACATAAGAAGGCCACGGCCAATGCTAACAGTGTATAGCGGGTATACAAACGCGCAGCACTCAGCGATGCTACGGTACGCTCGGAGCGGTCATGAATACCCAAAATTTGCCACGCTTTTTGACGCCAACGCTGAAACAATACAGCTGAAATTACAATTGCCAGAAGCAAGAGTGGTGCCGCGTAAAGCCATTCGGTATGTTGCCATTTAAAATCCATTAGAAGGCGGTTTTTAAGAGGACAAAGTTCAGCAGCAACTCAAGCCCGATACAGGCGAGTGCGAGATAAAGGAAGATGGAAAAATGTTCCGTGTAACGGTAAAATTCAAAGCCTTCGATTTCGCTTTTTTCTAATTGGTCAATGCTATCGTAAATCTGTACTAAGCTTTCATTATCCGTAGCGCGGAAGTACTGCCCTCCGGTGATCCTTGCAATGCGTTGGAGCAACTCCTCATCGATAGTGACTGGTCTGGGCTGGTAAATAAGATTTCCGCGAGGATCCTTCATCACTGGGGTAGAGGCCATTCCATTCGT
>CATAQZ010000328.1 GCA_949487015.1 Flavobacteriales bacterium UBA4585 | reverse complement strand
GGGATGTCATGGATCATACGCCTCATGTTTTATTGATTGGAGCGGGAGCAGAGGCTTTTGCGAAGATGCGTTCGCACGAGTTTGTTGAAAATAAATACTTTTTAACATCTAAGCGCGAAAGCCAATACAAGCGCTGGAAGGAGATGAAGAAAAATGGAACCGTGGGCGTGGTGATTAAGGATGCCAATGGCGACTTATATGCGGGAACGTCTACTGGCGGAATGATGGGTAAAAAGTATGGTCGAGTAGGGGATGTACCCATTATCGGTGCCGGAACCTACGCAGATAACAATGGGGCAGCAGTGAGTTGTACTGGCCATGGCGAATATTTTATTCGAGAAAATGTAGCCTTCCAAATTAATGCGCGAATGCAATATGAGGGTCTGTCGCTCGAAGAGAGCGCGAGCCGTGTCATTTTTGGCGTTTTGAATGAAGACGCAGGTAATGGCGGTCTCATAGCAATAGATGCAAACGGAAATGCAACGTGGACATTCAATTCTAAAGGTATGTTTCGGGGTGCCATGGGTAAAATGAAAGAATCGCAGAAATTGATGCTTCATACCGATATCTTTGGCGACCCAACCTGGCCGGAAAATTGCGGCTTTTAACACAACACGAACATGAACTATAAAGCATTCATTGTATTTTTTCTTGTCAGCTTATCAAGCCATGCACAAACATTAGTTAGAAAAGACGGCGTGGCCACAGGAACCGACGCACAGGTTAAAGATTTGAGTACCACTAATGGACTTTATATCGGGCTTGAAGATTGGCGGTTCGGTGTGCAGATTCCAATTTTGGTGTTGCAAGAAATTTCTGATGATCCGTATGTGTATGAATCTTATCTAGGAATGGCGCCACATTTAACTATAGAGCGACTGTCCTCTATTCCCGCGATTAAATGGAAAGGTGCTCTAGGAATGTCGAGTGGTGATGAATTGGGCGAATTTTCACAGAACGGCGCATATGCAGCAGCTGGGGTCCGATTAGATTTCAACCCCGTCGATTTCTTCTTCTACGAGCAATCAAGATCTATTGAATTAATGGCAGAAACCATTTTAGATGTAGATCCTAAATACATGTTTACTCTGAATTTTTATCAAAGCATCTTACTCTTTGATGCTGCTACCTTCGACTTTGTACTAGGCGGTGGCTATGTCAATGTAAGCAGCTGGGAAGCCCCAGCACTTCAGATTCGCGTAGGAATCGGTGTTGGGTTAGGGGGAATCAACTAAACGCTACGGAACCAATACGATTTCATCAATCAATAATTCGAAAGTCTCGTTGCGCTTATTCGCGATGAGAAAGGTGAACTCATTGATACTGGACTTGTCAAAATTTGGCATGTCGAGCTTTTGGCCGCGCCATGAAGGATAGAGGTCAATCAGCGGTATTTCGATGGTTTCCCATGTACCCGTAGTCGAGAAAGTCGTAATGTAACTCTGGTAGTCACGGGCTTTGTGTTTTACGCGGAATTGGTAATCCTTTCCGTCTCCTTTGATGCGCAGTTGAATTTTACTGACCTCACTTACTGAGATATCAGCAACAGCGCAGCGAATGGATGTAAAACCTCCATAGTTTTCTAAAGATACCGTACCGGAGAATCTGCCATGTCCCTCAGGAGTGACCTCTAATGCACCCTTAGAAAGGCCGCCCATCACGCCGTCGTTCACTACCGCCCAGCGGTCTAGGTTTAGTCCAGCTGAGAAGTCGAAAAGGGTAATGGAAGATGTGAGCATGGCGATGGTAAGGAATAAGGCGTTCATAATTGGGCTTTCTATCTATAACTCTAGAAGTGATTGAAGGTTCTGCTCTATAACCACATCAGTAAAGTCGATTGATAGTCTTTAATGATAGTGTGATATTAGTATTCTAATCATTAAATCACCGAATCATGTTAAAGAAATTAGGTTTGCTTGCCGCCCTTTCTGTAGGACTTACAGGAACTGCGCAAGAAGCTATGGACATGACCAAATGTCCTGTTCACGAAGGAGGAATGAGCATGGAAGCGGCACATGCAGCGGGAATGAAAAATCCGCACGCTGCTAAAACCATCGCACCTTCATTATTACCGAATCAGTTGGATTTATCCGTTTTGCGACAAAATTCGTCGCTAAGTAATCCTTTAGGGGAGTCCTTTGATTACCGCGAGGCTTTTGAAGCATTAGATTATTACGCATTAAAAGAGGACATCCGAAAAACTTTGACGGAAAGTCAAGATTGGTGGCCGGCGGATTGGGGGCATTACGGCGGATTATTCATTCGCATGGCTTGGCACAGCGCCGGAACGTATAGAACTGGCGATGGTCGCGGCGGCAGCCGTACAGGGCAGCAACGTTTTGCTCCGATCAATAGCTGGCCGGATAATGCCAACCTAGATAAAGCGAGAAGATTGCTTTGGCCCGTAAAGCAAAAGTATGGTGCATCCATCTCTTGGGCGGATCTTATGGTCCTTGCAGGAAACGTTGCGCTTGAAGATATGGGCTTCGAAACTGCGGGTTTTGCAGGTGGTCGTGTCGACGTATGGGAGCCTGAAAGTGATGTATACTGGGGTTCAGAATCAAAGTGGTTGGAGAGCAACCGATATTCAGGCGACCGTCAGTTAGAAAAGCCCTTAGCCGCAGTGCAAATGGGACTTATTTATGTCAACCCAGAAGGGCCGGACGGTGTTCCAGATCCTATCGCAGCAGCTCATGATATTCGTGAGACTTTTGGACGCATGGGGATGAACGACGAGGAAACTGTAGCACTCATTGCAGGAGGCCACACCTTAGGTAAAACGCACGGTGCCGCTGCAGGATCACATCAAGGTCCAGAGCCAGAGCTTGCCGGTATTGAAGAGCAAGGATTTGGCTGGACCAGCGACCATGGAACCGGTGCAGGTGCAGATGCCATTACCTCAGGTTTAGAGGTTATATGGACCAGTAAGCCGACGGAGTGGAGCCATGAATATTTGGCAGCTTTGTTTGAATTTGAATGGGAGCTCGAGAAAAGTCCTGCAGGTGCCCACCAGTGGGTAGCTAAGAATGGACCTAAGGTTGTGCCGGATGCATTCGATGCCGATAAGAAGCACCGTCCGCGTATGTTGACCACGGATTTATCTATGGTCCGCGATCCTGAATATTTGAAAATATCGAAGCGGTTCTATGAGAATCCTGCCGAATTTGATCAGGCCTTTGCTCGTGCATGGTTTAAACTTACACACCGCGATATGGGACCAAACACCACGTATTTGGGGCCTGAAACACCTAAGGAGGAATACATTTGGCAAGACCCTATTCCAGCCGCCGATTATGAGACTGTGAATGCAGAGGATATTGTAAAATTAAAGTCTGCTATTGAAGCTGCGGGTTTGACTACGCAGGAATTGGTGCGTACGGCGTGGGCTTCGGCATCAACATATCGTGAGTCTGACCGCAGGGGCGGCGCAAACGGAGCGCGCATTCGTTTGGCACCGATGAAAGATTGGGAAGTGAATAATCCTGAAGAATTGGCCAAAGTTTTAGCGGTGTACGATGGTATCAAGCAAGATTTCGATAAGCGCAAAAAGAAAGTGTCTATTGCAGATCTTATCGTTTTAGGTGGAAACCTAGGTGTGGAGCGTGCAGCTGCTGCTGCGGGTCATTCTGTGGCGGTTCCATTCACACCGGGACGCACGGATGCGACGCAAGAAATGACGGATGTTGCTTCTATAGCGCTGTTGGAGCCGATGGCCGACGGATTCCGTAATTATGAGAAGACCAACTACTTCTTGAGTGCTGAGGAATTGTTAGTAGATAAGGCCCAATTACTAGGGCTGACCGCACCCGAAATGACCGTTCTCGTTGGAGGAATGCGTGCCATAGGCGCAAATTACGACGGTCGTGGTCACGGTGTGTTTACAGATCAAAAAGGTGCTTTGAGCAACGATTTCTTTGTGAACCTACTGGACATGGATAACAAATGGACTGCAACCACGGAATACAAGGATAATTTCGTTGCAACAGATCGTAAAACGGGCGAGGCCAAATGGTCTGCTACCCGTGTGGATTTGATCTTCGGTTCAAACTCTGAATTGCGTGCGATTGCAGAGGTTTATGCTTCAGCCGATGCAGAGGAAAAATTGGTTCAAGACTTTGTTGCTGCATGGAACAAAGTGATGATGGCTGATCGCTTCGACCTGCTCTAAATTTCATTTTTAGCGAATGTGAAAAGCCACCTCGAAAGAGGTGGCTTTTTTTTAGTCTATGGTGAAAGTATAGGTGTCATAGTCCCAACAATCGACAGATCCGCAATTGTCGTCCCAGTCCACCGAATACGTTCCAGGTGCATCTATTTGCGCAGTATACGTATATGAATTCACTTGTGTCAGGTTCAGGTCTTGTGAGAAAAGATCACTGGTACAACTGAAGTTGACGACTTGAAACGTCACTGTGCATGGAGTACTTAATGTATCATGGTCTGAAATTACCTCAGTATCGAAGCTACAGCCAATACCGCCCATATTAAATCCACCTCCAGAATTGGAAATATCACATGAACTAAGCCCGAGAAGGCAGAGGCATGTAAGTCCGTATAAATAGTTGCTTAGGTTCATTGGTTTCTTATTGGTGGATGGCAATTTCTGCATTCTTTGTTTAATAGCTTGTTTCAAATTGTCCATTATGAGAATAAAAAAAGCCACCTCGAAAGAGGTGGCTTTTTTTATTTTGTGGCTTTAGTACTTCAATAAGAATTTTTTCTGGGCTTCGGGGTCTATTTCACCGTTCTTAAGGAGTTCGTTTTTCATGGCGATTTTTGCAGCACCAAGAGCGGTCATCGTCCCTGGTCGTCTGCCTTGACCACCACTTTCGATAAAATTAAGGGTATAATATGTTAGGGTTTTACCTGTTTTGTATCCGCGACTGTTGGTTTCAGGCTCCTGCGTGAAAACGAAATAAAGCAGTTCTTTACCATCAAGGTTGGTGATGGTGAAATTTTTATTGATGCCTAATTGGCCTGGCGCATTTTCTTTAATTAGGATAGCTTGTGGCACTTCATTGACTGTAATAGTACCTGATTCTTTGTCTACCTGAACTTTCATTTTTTGTGCAAAGCCCGCTGTGCTTGCGAAGATCAGTAATGCGGTAAAGAGTAGTTTTTTCATTGGTGCAAGGTAATCGAATGATCGTCGAGCGGGCTAGAAAAAGCAAGAAACTACTACTACCATTGATTCGTGAAACACCGTTGACGCGTTCTTTCACCGTTACGCCAGGTGGCTTCGAGGATCAGAAGGGAGTTGGTATTGTGTGGCAGTGGAGGGATATTTCCGGGATCTGCGCTCCAGAGTCTTCTTCCATCGAGGGTATAGAGGGTTAAGGAGTGGAGGTCTACTGGCCAGAATTGGTCCAATTTTCTTAAGTCAATATGCGCTTGCACATCTTCATCGATAGCGAATATTACCATCGATTGAATCAGAATAGAGGTAGTATCCACCTTGCCACAGCGGTAGGCGTATTGGGTGACGGTGAAAAAATCATCTTGCCCATAGGCATGAATGCCGTTTGGGGTAGCGCTGAAATTTCCATCGCCAAAGTCATAGTACACAGAATCGGCAAATGCACTGGTATCTGTATACGTTAGCGTGTCGTTTGACATCGTAGCGGTGAAGCCTGCTTGGGTATCGTATGCACCCACGCCCCAAACGGATAATGAATCATAGACTACATCCTTTGTGGCTTGACGAATGGTTGCAGCCACGCCGGGATTCAGGTTTTGATCGTCAGAAATGGAATTGGGGTCCATTCGCGTGATCATAGTGAAGAAGGTGCAAGCTGCTGCGTAACTGCCGGCTAGGGAGGGATGGCTGCCGTCAGAAGTGTAGAGGTTAATGGTGGAGTCTGTATCGCGAATGTGCTTCCATACAGAACCTACCGGGCTGAGGTAGGCATCTGTGGTGTCCGCCATGAGATTGTAATGGCGGTGAAGCATGGAGTCCATGCCTTCGTAGGTACAAAGTGGAGGGAATGCGGCACAATTGAATTGGTCGCCGTTTTCGCGGCCCCAAGTTCTGAAAAATACAGGTTGAGCGCAGGGAGCGATGCTGCGGATGGAATCCACAAGCTCGATGGCGTAGGGAAGGGTTTGAAATGAGAATTGGCTGAAGGGAAAGCTGGGTTC
>CATAQZ010000327.1 GCA_949487015.1 Flavobacteriales bacterium UBA4585 | reverse complement strand
CGGACCAGTTAGTAGATGCCGATTATTACGAATGGGATTTCGGCGACGGTACGACGCTGACAACGACCAATACCGTTGTGAACCATACCTACCCTGCTTTTGCTACCTATACAGCTACTGTGACGGCTAGGGACAGCTTCTGTGACGTTGGATACGACCAAATCTTTACTATTGTCTTTGATGACGATGCGAATGTACCGACCGTAAATCTATTTACCGACAGCTGCCGTTACGGTGGCGTTGATGTCATCTACCAAAACGTGGACAGTACCATGATCTTCGAATGGGACTTCAGCGGCAATCCAGATACGGGTATGCTGCCTACCTTCCGGTATCCAGAATCAGGACTTGAAGATGTTACACTGACTATTATTGACACCCTATGTAATCGAGCCTATGAATTTGATTTTATGGCCACTATTGTGCGCATTGAGGGACGCGTCTATATTCCAACAGCTTTCACACCAAATGGGGATAAGGACAATGAAGAATTCAAGATTTACGGGAACAGTTGCCTAGAAAATCCAACCTTTAGGATTTACGATAGCTGGGGTAATGAAGTCTATCGAAGTGAAAATCCATTCAATGAATTTTGGGACGGAACATTTAATGGCAAGCCTGTACCGCAAGATGTATACACCTACCGGTTCACTGGTGGTGACGAAGTCCGAATCGGAACAGTAACCCTCCTGCGCTAGGCGTGTACCGGAGATTCAGCGTAAAGTTCTCTCAATACATTCAAGAAGCCCTCAGCACAATCTTTCGTATTGAATTTACTGAACGATACACGAACGGGTTGGTACTCGGCGGTCCACTCCCCTAAAGCACGAATCACGTGACTGCCTTGGTTCGAACCAGAAGTACATGCAGAACCGCCGCTCACATTAACGCCCTTCATGTCCATGGTAAAAGTAAGCATATCGTTACCTGTTTTCGGAATCGCAATACTCAATACGGTATAAAGACTGCGGTCCATTTCCGCACTGCGCCCAAAAAACTTCACTCCAGGTACAATTTCTTTGACGCCATCTATCACGTACTGCTTCAAAGCTTCTACGTGCTTCTGATCTTCCGACATTTCTTCTGTGGCAATGGCAAAAGCTTTACCCAACGCGCAAATCCCAATAGTATTTTCAGTTCCAGCTCGTAGGTTGCGCTCTTGCGCACCACCCTGAATTAGCGGTTTAATTTTTAATCCACTTCGTACATACGCGAATCCAATGCCCTTAGGTCCATGTATTTTATGCGCAGAGCATGTAAGAAAGTCATAGGCAACCTCCTTTACATTAATGGGTAAATGACCCATGGCTTGAACCGTATCTGAATGAAATATGGCGCCGTATTCCTGACACATCGCGCTGATCTCAGCGACAGGATTCAAATTGCCTATTTCGTTATTTGCAAACATCAAACTCACCAGCGTTTTTGGCCCGTTTTGGAGTAATGTTTCTAATTCTTCAAGATTAATATCGCCTTGAGCGTCAACGGACAAATACGCCGCTTTTACTTCACCGCGCTCTACCATAAATTCTACGGGATGGCCGACAGCGTGATGCTCTATGCGCGTTGTAATAATGCGTTCTACACCTAAATCCCGAACACTGCAGAAAAGAGCCATATTATCCGCTTCGGTGCCACCAGATGTAAAGAAAATCTCACCAGGCTCCGCCCCTATAGCTTGAGCAATACGCTTACGAACAACTTCAACTTCAACCTTTGCTCCACGTCCACTCAGGTGTGTGCTCGAAGGATTACCGAAATTATCCATCATGCGAATCATTTCCTCTTTGACGCGAGGCTCTAAGGGTGTAGTAGCAGCATTATCCAAAAAAATAACTCCCATCTGTGTGCAATTAGGTTTGCTCAAAGATAGGAGTTAGAAAGTATTGATGGAAGTCTTACGAGAGAGACGCGATGATATCCATGAAATTTTGTCCCAATTGGGTCGCTTCGTCGACAGATGGCGCCTCGGTGTAGATACGCACAATAGGCTCTGTATTAGATTTACGCAAATGAACCCAACGGTCTGACCATGTGATTTTTACGCCATCTATTGTACTCAGTTCTTCATTGGAATAACGCTCCGCAATAGAGGCTAAAATACCATCGACGTCTAGACCAGGTACGAGTTCAATTTTTTGTTTTGCCATGTAGTATTCCGGATATCCAGCACGCAATTCGCTCATGGTTTTACCAGATTTTGCCAAATGTGTTAATGCCAAAGCTATTCCCACGAGAGCATCCCTGCCGTAATGAAGTGCCGGTAGAATAATTCCGCCGTTACCTTCCCCTCCAAGAACCGCATTCGTGCGCTTCATCTCATTCACTACATTAACTTCACCTACCGCTGAAGCGGTGTAACTTCCACCTTTAGATTCTGCAAGATCTCGCAGCGCTTTAGAAGAACTCATGTTGCTCACGACAGCACCTGTCTGCATACTCAATAAATAATCTGCAACAAGAACGAGCGTGTATTCTTCTCCGAACATAGCTCCTTTTTCATCAATAAATGCCAATCGGTCTACATCGGGATCAACAACAATACCCATTGAAAACGAACCGGACTTTACTGTATCTATAATTTCACTAAGATGCTTTTCGAGAGGCTCTGGGTTATGAGGAAATTGGCCCGTAGGCTCGGGATATAGATTTTCATAGGTCACGCCCATTGCATCCAAAAGCAGGGGAATGGCTACCGAACCGGAACTGTGAACCGCATCAATTGCCACATGAAACCCTCCCGCACGCACTGCTGCTGCATCTACAGATGGGAGTGCTAAAACTTGTTCTATATGCCACTCCATACCGTCATTGCACTTCGATACTTGACCTAAATCGTCTACCTCAGCAAAGGCTAAGTCTGCATCTTCTGCTAATCTTAAAATAGCGGCGCCGTCATCTCCAGAAACAAATTCACCCTCCTCATTTAGCAACTTAAGGGCGTTCCATTCCTTCGGATTGTGCGACGCAGTAAGAATAATTCCTCCGGATGCCTTAAAACGTGGAACTAGCATTTCTACCGTTGGTGTAGTGCTTAATCCGGTATTAATTACATCTATTCCTAAGCCTTGTAAAGTACTTATGACTAAATTTTCTATCATCTGTCCAGAGGGACGGGCATCTCTACCGATGACTACTGTGCAGTGATCATTTCGTTCTTTGAGCCAAGCTCCGTAACCTGCTGCAAACTTTACAGCATCAAGTGGTGTTAAGTTCTCACCAGCTGTACCGCCAATGGTACCGCGAATTCCTGAGATGGATTTAATTAAGGTCATCTTGTTTGGTTAGATTTCTAGCGAAGATAAGGCAGGCTGATGTGGTGCCCAATGAAGGTGCGGTCAAAAAGGTCATTGTTAATAACAGTGTTGATAGCTTTAAACGAATTTACTACCCCGACCTAGTGAAGCCGTTGAATTGTGCTTAAATTTCTACTATGCGATTCGAAGATCAGGAGACTTACACTTTAGTAGTTCAGTTTGAACAAGCCTTACATGAAGGCCGTCAGCCCTACTATGATGTAGAAGATTTAGAACTTATCTTAGAGTATTATCTGGAAACGGGAGGCTTTGCTCAGATGCGTCGTGCACTAGCATTGGCTCAAGAAATACATCCTTTAGCCTTCGTATTCAAGGTGAAAGAAGTGCAGCTTGACATTGCGATGAAAGATTACACGAAAGCGCAAGCGAAACTCAATCACTTAGAAGGATTGAATATGCGTTCGGTGGAACTTCTTATTGCGCGGGCCACCATACTGCTCTATCAAGGTGACAATGCAGCGGGACTTCAAATTTTAGACAAAGCCTTCGAAAATGCGGAAGATCCTGTAGATGTTCTGCAGCTTATCATTGACGCACACCTCAGTCAAGGAGACTATCCTCGAGCCATCAACGCACTTTT
>CATAQZ010000326.1 GCA_949487015.1 Flavobacteriales bacterium UBA4585 | reverse complement strand
CTCTGCACCCGATTTTTCCAAATAATGGACCAGGTTATAGGTAAAGCTGTCGTAATTGTCAATGAGAAGCACCTTCATATGGGCAAATATGAGTTAAATTCGGTTGAGGTAAATTAAATCTACCGACAAAACGATGAAAAAAGCAATTGAAGGAAAAGGGTTGGCACCGGCCATAGGTCCGTACAGTGCCGGAGTAAGTTGGGGGGATGTCATTTTCACCTCCGGGCAAATAGCCATGGATCCCCATACCGGTGAAATGGCTTTGGGAAAGTCAATTACAGAAGAGGCACATCGAGTCATGAAAAACCTACAGGCGGTTTTACTCGCGGGCGGTGCCGATTTTAATTCCGTGGTGAAGACCAGTATTTTCCTGAGTTCAATGGATCATTTTGATGAGGTTAATGCCGTTTATGGTGGGTATTTCACACCACCTTTTCCAGCGCGGGAGACGGTTGCGGTAAAAACTTTACCAAAAAATGTGAATGTGGAGATATCCTGTATTGCAATGCGGAAGAGTTAAGGTTTTGGCCTTAAATTGCACGCTCATTTAAAAGAGAAATAAATGGATTTTGACGTAATCGTTGTGGGGTCAGGCCCCGGTGGCTATGTGACCGCCATTCGCGCATCTCAATTGGGATTCAAAACGGCAGTAGTAGAAAAGGAAAACCTGGGAGGCGTTTGTCTTAACTGGGGATGTATTCCTACAAAAGCCCTTCTGAAAAGTGCTCAGGTATTCGAATATGTGAAGCATGCGGAAGACTTTGGAATCAAAATCAAAGAATACGACAAAGACTTTAACGCGGTTGTAAACCGTTCGCGCGAAGTTGCGAATGGCATGAGCGGCGGTGTTCAGTTTTTGATGAAGAAAAATAAAATCACCGTTCTGAACGGTTTTGGTAAAGTACAGCCCGGTAAGAAGGTTGCTGTTACAGACGAAGCGGGTAAAGAAACCATCTATTCTGGTCAGCACATCATCATTGCTACGGGTGCACGTTCTAGAGAACTTCCAAACTTGCCGCAAGACGGTAAGAAAATCATTGGTTACCGCCAAGCGATGACCTTAGAGAAGCAACCTAAGAAAATGGTGGTTGTAGGTTCTGGAGCGATCGGTATTGAATTTGCGTACTTCTACAATAGTATGGGTACGGATGTAACCATCGTAGAGTACATGCCGAACATCGTCCCTGTCGAAGATGAAGACGTGAGCAAACAGTTGGAGCGCACGTTTAAAAAGTCCGGTGTAAAAATCATGACGAATGCGGAAGTAACTGGAGTAGATACCTCTGGTAAAGGTTGCATCGTTAACGTAAAGACGAAAAAAGGAGAGGAGCAGCTTGAAGCAGATGTAGTATTGTCTGCAGTAGGTATTGCTCCGAACATTGAGGGTATCGGCCTAGAAGAGGTAGGTATTGCTTCTGATCGTGGTCGCATTTTGGTGAATGATTTTTACCAAACCAACGTACCGGGTTACTTTGCTATTGGCGATATTGTGAAGGGTCCAGCCCTAGCACACGTTGCATCTGCCGAAGGTATTCTCTGTGTTGAGAAATTAGCGGGATTACACGTTGAGGCGCTAGACTACGGAAATATTCCAGGATGTACCTATTGTTTTCCTGAAGTTGCTTCAGTCGGTATGACTGAGAAAGCAGCAAAAGAAGCAGGTTATGAAATGAAAGTGGGTAAATTCCCATT
>CATAQZ010000325.1 GCA_949487015.1 Flavobacteriales bacterium UBA4585 | reverse complement strand
CACTCGTCTGCAACTCTACTTCTCTCGAAGAAGAAGAATACCGAAGCGGCTAACATCGCCATGTAACCGGCGAAGAATGTGAACGATACGTAATCGTTCGGATCGAATCCCATAGATCCATCTAAAAATAATGACATGGTGTTAAAATATTAAAGGTTATAACTACCACTTAACTTACGAATAATAGTTTTGTTCACGACATCAAAAAATTGAGTATAAAAACTTATAAATCTGCCTTATTTCGCTCGAAAACAGCAGTTATACATCTATTTAGCGCTATGGATAGAACAAAAACAGCTCGGAATTGTTGCAATAAATATAAAGGGTCTAATCGACATTTAATCAATGGAGCGTTACGATATAGGATTTCTGGGAATGGGTGCAGCAAATGGATTGCTTTTGCTTGAATTGGAGCGAAAGAATTTACTCCGTTCGCTGAACGTTCTCATTCTGGAGCCCGACGCAAAATTGAAAAACGATAAGACCTACTGTTTTTGGGCAGATGCGAAACATAAAATACGCACACAGCTTAAAGATGTTATGTTCCATCAGTGGGATACCATTGATACGGTTGATGGTCTAGAGTCACTTGAGGATCAACATTATTATATGGTTGAAAGCATTGCGCTATATAATAAGGTTAAAAGCGTAGCACAATCCTATGATAACGTTAAATGGATACGTGGCGCTGTAGATGGACTAAAAGCAGAACAGGAAAGTATTGTTGTCTTCAGTGGAAGTCATTCTTGGGAGGTTCAGCAGTTGTTTGACAGTAGACCACCCATCATTAAAGAGCCGATGGGACCATTAGTACTGCAGAGTTTCGTGGGTTGGCGTGTGAAACTGCAGGAAGACTACTGGACACCGAATCAAATGACGTTGATGGATTTTGGTATTCCACAAAATGACTTTACTCAATTCATGTATGTTCTCCCAACGGACGCTAAGGAAGCGCTGGTTGAAATGACACGATTCGGAAGCGAACCATTACCTCATGAATTGGCCAGTAATCACCTTAGGAATTACCTCCTCTCAAGAGGTTTGTCCTTTGAGATATTGCATGAGGAGCGCGGGGTAATCCCGATGACACAATATGCTGAGGTTAAAGATCAAGATGCTCGCATCGTTTCAACAGGTGCGCGTGCAGGAAGAGTAAAGGCTACAACCGGTTATGCCTTTAAAAGCATGTTTGAGCATGCAAAAGAACTCGCAGAAAGTATCGCCCAAGAGCGCAAAGATTCTTCATGGTTGCGTCTGCCTAAGAGTACCATGGACCGCTTCAATTTCTATGATCATTTGTTACTGCACATCTTAAAGCACAAACCGCATTGGGGCAAGGAAATCTTTGAATCCTTATTTGCCACTCAGAAAGCCAGTAAAGTTTTTCAGTTCTTAGATGAGAAGTCTTCTTTTAAATGGGAATTGAGCATGTTTTCCCGTCTACCTATTATGAAATTTTTATGGGCGTTAGCCGCATCATTCGTTGCGATTGTGGTGGCAAAGCCTTCGCGCTGGGCTCCCATTTTATTCGCCGTACTAGCTTTAGTTGCTGAAGCTTTATTGCCAAGCTCCGTTTCTTATGGATTACAAGCAGTACTCGTTTTCTTGTTATTCTTATACGGTATTCCGCACGGAGCATTGGACGGTTATAGCCATGCAAACCAGGAACGGTTACCGAAATTTATTTTGCGTTACTGCTTCATTATGCTGATGGTTGTTTTATTCTGGGCGGCGAGTCCCGTAACAGGATTACTTGCCTTTTTGACTTACAGCGCATGGCATTTTGGAGAAACAGACCTAAGAGAATGGGGCTTTCCCAGTATTGGTCTTTCGTTTTTATGGGGGACTTTACTATTGACGCTGATACTGATACCTCATTCGATGGAAGTGAACACAGTGCTTGAAGTCATGGGTATTGGAAAAGTAACATGGTCTGCGGAATTCATGAACATGATTTACAGAATGGCGCTGTCACTCGGACTTTTTATGGGCTTTTGGTTCCGCTCCATTCCTTGGGTTGTTGCCATGGTGACGCTAAGTCTAACGGCTTACTTACCGCTGGCTACGGCATTTGGAATATACTTTGTCTTGCAACACAGTCTGTCGGGTTGGAACCACCTTAAGTTGTCGCACAAATGGACGAATACTGAAATGTGGATGAAAGCCTTGCCGTTTACCATTGGTGCAGTGGCGCTCTTCCTGTTGGTGTTTAGATTTGACAAGAGCTCATTATTGGCTTGGTCGAGCTATTTTTTAGTCTTCCTCAGCGCTATTAGCCTGCCACACATTTACTTCATGTCCAAGCTTTACAAGGACCGATTCTAAACGACCTTCTTTTTCAAGGTAATGTGCGTGATTTCCGGCCACATGCCTACGCGCCCAGGAAAGGCTAAAAATCCAAATCCGCGGTTTACATGCAAGATTCTCCCATCTTCTTCAGGATACAGTCCCGCCCACTTTGGGTATTTGAATTTAACAGGGGACCATTTGATCCACCCAGGGATTTCAATCCCAAACTGCATTCCGTGCGTATGACCGCTCAACGTTAGGTGAATTTTGTTGGGGTGTTGCTTCACTTCAGCGTCAAAATGAGACGGGTCGTGGCTCAAAAGCACAGTGAATGCATCTTCTGGTATTTGCTCTAATGCAGTGTTTAGATCTCCGTATTGCGGAAATGGAGGTAAACCCCAGTTTTCAACTCCCGCAAGGTATAATTTCGCGCCGTTTCTCTCGAAATATCGGCTGTCGTTGAGCAGAAGATCCATGCCCATTTCTGCATGAATTTCTTTCAATCTATCCATGTTGGCGACTTTCGCTTCTGGCGATGGAAACCTCCAATAATCACCATAATCGTGGTTACCTAAGATTGAAAATATACCGGATTTAGCCTTTAAACGTTGGAAAACAGGGATCCATGGTTCCGCTTCACTGGCCGTGTTGTTGACCATGTCGCCGGTGAACACAATGCAATCGGCTCCTAATTCTGTGACCATGTCGACGCCGTATTGCACCTTTTCTGTATTGTCGAATGAACCGCTGTGGATGTCTGAAATCTGAGCTATGGTAAAGCCATCGAATGCATCTGGTAGGTCTTCGTATTCGAGGGTGTGCGAAATTACTCGATAGCGGTAACGTCCTTTCCAAATCCCGTCAATAATGCCTAAGAAAGGGATGGCAGCAAGTCCAAGCGCCAATTTTGAAATGAAGGCTCTGCGCTCAGGCATGACCGTGGGCTGTGTGGTTACGCCGCGGAAAATATATTGGCCTAACCGGACTACATCTTCAATAAGCAACGGGCCGATCGCGATGAGCTTAGGTACGGCTAGCAGGATAGAGGCGCCCATGAGCAAGCTGAGGTAGCGGTATTCCACTTTCCCGCTTGTCATCATTGCAGCCAAAGTGATCGAGAACACTACATAAGCAATGGTAATACCCCAATAGACATAAGGTGTGGCACTACTGCGAAAGACGGTTTTAAACGCTTGGTAGGCATAAAGGTCGATGGCGAGCATGAACCCAAGGGTAAAGAATATTCTGAAGATCATAATATCTGTGTGGATGCTTAATAACAACGCCATGCGGGTAGGATTGTTTTGCTTGCAAAACTCGGT
>CATAQZ010000324.1 GCA_949487015.1 Flavobacteriales bacterium UBA4585 | reverse complement strand
GTTCTTTCTGATGAGCTACAGCAAAAGGCCAATGATATTGCCATACAAACGGCGGAGGCTTACGATATCTGCGGATTATTAGCCGTTGAATTGTTCGTCACTAAAGACGGTGCTATCCTTGTGAATGAAGTAGCTCCACGTCCACATAATAGCGGACACCACACCATAGAGGCTTGCTATACGAGCCAATTCGAACAGCACGTCCGCGCCGTACTTAACCTTCCCTTAGGTTCAACGGAACTCAAGGCCGCGGGAGTCATGGCAAATCTAGTCGGAGCAGAAGGCTTCAAAGGTGATGTCGTCTATGAAGGTTACGGCGAATTACTAAGTGAACCGGGTGTAAACATCCATATCTACGGTAAGGCACAAACCCGACCATTTCGTAAAATGGGACACGTCACAGTAGTGGCAAAAAATAGAGATGAAGCCCGCAAGCGCGCCGAGTGGGCAAAGAATAGTATATTGGTCAAAAGCAAATAGGTATGATCGGAATCATTATGGGCAGTACTTCGGACCTGCCAGTTATGCAACAAGCTATCGATGTATTGGACGAATTAGGTCTAACCTATGAAGTGGATATCGTCAGTGCGCACCGCACGCCAGAGAAGCTTATGGATTACGGTCAAAACGCACATAAAAGGGGGATTAAGGCCATAATCGCCGGAGCCGGCGGCGCAGCGCACCTTCCTGGTATGGTCGCTTCTGTGAGCCCGCTTCCAGTCATAGGTGTTCCCGTACACAGTTCAAATTCTATTGACGGCTGGGACAGCGTGCTTTCAATTCTTCAAATGCCGGGCGGCGTTCCTGTAGCTACCGTAGCACTAGATGGTGCGAAAAACGCAGGTATCCTTGCAGCACAGATTGTAGGCTCTTCGGATGCAGCGGTTTTAGATAGCGTTATTGCGTTCAAGGAAGGCTTAAAAGCCAAAGTCTTGAAAGGCGCTGAGGAGGTCAAAGCCAAATATTCTAAGTAAGGTAAGAGCAATGAGTGTGGCGCATTAAACGTCCGTTTCACTAGGCTGCATCGCTCCTTTCAATCGTCTTATAATCCACCATCCTAAGGGTACATAGGAGGTCCAGAGGATAAAGTATGGTACTATGGCCATGACACTCAAAAAAGTGCTTGTTTTGCCGCCGTTTTCTCGGATCTCTAAAAAAAAATAAACGACATACGCTATGTAAAGCAATACAAGGCAGAGCGTACTACCTACCCAATACTTACGAAGAAATGATTTGAAGAAATCTTCGTACGGCTCAGTAGATACCCTTTTGTACCATACCCAATTCAACCAAGCATGAAAAGGCAGAGAGCCAATCATAGCAATTACGCAGCTCATCAACAACACCATCCCTAAACCATCAAAATAAAGAGTACCATTGGGGATATTAACTCCTAAAAGAACAAGGAACGACAGAATAAAACTGCCTAGAATAGTGCTGCCTAAATAGTATACAAGTGCGTATTGAGACGGCATTTAGAGGCGCTTCAGATGCTGCACGAGAATTTCTTTTTTACGGTTACTTACCGGTACCGTTGAGCCTTCCGTAAGTAAGAGGTACCCACCGTCGGCACTTACGTAACGAGCAATCATTTCTAGATTTACCAAATGACTTTTATGGACGCGTTCGAAACCCGCCGGACGCAATAAAATCTCATACTCTTTCATGGTTTTTGAGGCCAAAACTGAGGTTTTATTCTTGAGAAAGAACTGCGTATAATTTGAACTGCTTTCGCAACGGACAATCTCACTGACATTAAGTATGTGCATTCCTTCTGTAGTTGGGATGACCAATTTTTTCGGTGCACCCTTACTCGCTATTTCTGCAACTGCCGCCTGCTCCGGTGAAATCCTAGTTCCTGCTTTGCGGACAGCTTTTACAAGATCTTCTGCATCAATGGGTTTTAATAAGTAATCCAGCGCGGCATGCTTGATGGCTTGTATAGCGAATTCATCGTGCGCAGTTGTGAAAATCAGGGAAGGAAAATCGGTTCCTTTTGCTTTTTCTAATAAATCAAAACCCGACTCGCCGTTTAAGTTCACGTCTAAAAAGAGTAGATCAATATCCTCCTCGTTCAGCACCGCGATCGCCTCATCAACACTTTGGCAAGCCGCAACAACTTCCACCTCCGGGCAGAATAATTTAAG
>CATAQZ010000323.1 GCA_949487015.1 Flavobacteriales bacterium UBA4585 | reverse complement strand
CTGTCCGCAAGCAACGTAACGAGTCTAAAGATATTTGTCCCTTGGTTTTGCATTTTCGTGGGGCAAAAGATACTTACTTTTACAACGATGAGCACTACCCAAAGCCCTATAGTCTATGCACCCGGAATAGGTCCGGACCGCGCGGCCCTTCTCACTGAAGAGTTCGGGATACGGACCATCGCGCAATTCATGGAGCATTATCCCTTCCGTTACGTGGATAAGAGCCAATTCCATACCATAAGCTCGTTGAACGTCCACAGCGGTGAAGTACAGATTAAAGGTCAAATCGTAAAGATTGATGAACTAGGTCCACCTCGGCAACGGCGATTAGTGGCAAGATTCACCGATGGCGAAGGCTTTATAGAATTGGTTTGGTTCAAAGGAGCTAAATGGGTTAAGAAAAGCCTTAAGCTGAATACACCTCTGGTAGTCTATGGAAAGATTAACGACTTTAACGGTAAAAAAAGCCTGCCTCACCCGGAAATCTACGCTCCCTCTCAAATTGAAGAATCTGCGGTTGAACCCGTGTATTCCACTACAGAAAAACTGACCAAACGCGGCCTGAACTCTAAAGGCATTGCGCGGGTAATAAAAGAAGTACTTAAAAAAGAATTGGGTCAATTCGAAGAAACTTTTTCCGAGGCTTTTCGAACGAAACATCAACTAATCAGCAGGACTCAAGCGCTAAACTGGATCCACTTCCCCCCTTCCGCGCAGCATCTCGAGGCGGCAAAAAAGCGAATAAAGTTTGAGGAATTCTTCTTTCTTCAATTGACTCAGCAGCGCAACAAACTGCGACAAAAAACAGCCATAAAAGGGTATACTTTTAAGGAAGTGGGTCAGGTCTTTCTAAACTTCTACAGCAACCACCTACCCTTTGAATTGACGAATGCTCAAAAACGTGTCGTAAAAGAGATTAGAGGAGATGTTCGGACGGGTGCTCAAATGAATCGGTTGGTTCAAGGCGATGTGGGCTCGGGTAAAACGATTGTCGCCTTACTCGCTATGCTTCTAGCCATAGACAATGGTTACCAAGCGGCACTCATGGCTCCGACTGAAATTTTAGCAACTCAACACTATAACGGACTGAAAGAACTGTGCGATCCAGCGGGTATTACGGTAGCATTATTGACCGGTTCTACGCCGGCGGCCCGTCGTGCAGAAATACATACTGGACTAAAGGAAGGTAGTTTGCAAATCCTGATTGGAACACATGCGCTGATCGAGCCCACAGTAAAATTCGCCAATCTAGGACTAGCAGTGATTGACGAACAACACCGCTTCGGTGTTGCCCAACGAGCGAAACTTTGGAAAAAGAACGAACACCCGCCGCACGTTTTAGTGATGACGGCCACACCCATACCTAGAACCCTTGCCATGTCGGTTTATGGAGACCTCGACATCAGTGTTATTGATGAATTGCCACCCGGACGTAAGCCTGTAAAAACCTTACATCTTTTTGATAAAAATCGTCTAAAGCTCAACGGCTTCATGCAACGTGAAATAGCTGCTGGAAGACAAGTTTATGTCGTCTTTCCACTCATCGAAGAGAGCGAAAAATTAGACTTAAAAAATCTTGAAGTTGGATATGAGCAGCTTTTGCGAGATTTTCCTAGACCCCAATACCAGATTGCAGTGGTGCATGGCCGAATGTCCGCAGCGGAAAAGGAAGGTGAAATGCAACGCTTTGCAAAAGGTAAAGCGAACATCATGGTCGCCACTACAGTGATTGAGGTTGGGGTAAATGTACCCAATGCTTCCGTCATGGTCATCGAAAATGCAGAGCGCTTCGGCCTGAGCCAACTGCACCAGTTACGCGGCCGTGTCGGCCGTGGATCCGATGAAAGTTACTGCATCCTCGTCTCCTCCTTTAAACTTTCCTCCGATGCGAAAACGCGTTTAGAAACCATGGTACGCACGACCGACGGGTTCGAAATTGCCGAAGTGGATATGCAATTGAGAGGTCCCGGAGATTTAATGGGAACGCGACAAAGCGGGCAGCTTCAATTTAAATTGGCCTCATTAATTAACGATGGCCCGATATTGAATTGGACTAAAGAAGTTGTGGAACAATTATTGCGCGACGATGCCCAACTCATCCATCCTGACCACCAGAGCATAAAATCGCGCTGGATTGAACTTTATAAAGACCAATGGGGTTGGAATAGAATATCGTAACCCCATGCAACAACGCATACCCACCATCTTGAAAGGATACCACAGGCTGCTTCAGCGTTCAGGTGGTTATGCTTTTATGCGACGTAATCTTTTGAGATTTTTGGGATCCATTGGAGCAGTCCTGGGTTTATTTTATGCGTTTGACACCTGGGTAGTGGATATCGATTCTGCCGTCAAATGGATAACACTCACATTGAACACCCCTGTATTGTTGGGACTCTTTTTTGCCAGTGAATTGAGTTTCGGTATCATCACTCCTGAACTCCTCATCGTTTGGGCGGATGAAACGCTTAAACCAAGATGGATGTTGTTTTTCTTAGCCTCGTTGAGCTACACCGCTGGAATCGCGAGCTACTTCATAGGCAGGTTTTTACGTACCAGAGCCATTATTAAAAATCGGATTTTAGAGCGGCACAAATCCACTTTAGACCAATTAAGAGCTTTTGGAGGATTACTTATCATCCTTGCTGCTCTTACGCCTTTACCCTATCCCATCGTCTGTCAACTTTGTGGGCTCAACCGTTTTCCGTTTAGGCATTTTATCATGCTTACGTTAGTGCGGTTTCTGCGCTTTGGAATCTATGGACTAGTTCTTTTCAACCTGTTCTAATTCAGACGAAATAAGCCTTTGCGGTTGTCTTGCAAAGTGTAACTTTGACTTTCAATCAATTTTGACCCAATGAAGATTTCGTACCGCTGGCTTAAGCGTTATTTACCTATAGATCTCAACCCAGAGCGCGTCTCTGAACTATTGACTGACACCGGCCTAGAAGTTGAAGGCTTGGAAGAGGTGGAAACCATTCCTGGTGGACTTCGCGGGGTTGTCGTCGGAGAAGTACTTACCTGTGTTCAACACCCCAATGCCGATAGACTTCGAATCACTACGGTAGATATTGGAGCGGAAGACGCCGTGCAGATCGTTTGCGGCGCACCTAACGTTGCTGCAGGTCAGAAAGTCCCTGTGGCCACTGTAGGAACACTATTGTACCCCGGCGGTGAAGAATTAAAAATCAAAAAAGGTAAAATCCGTGGCGAAGTCAGTTTAGGTATGATTTGCGCTGAAGATGAATTAGGGCTGGGTAGTGATCATGATGGGATCTTGGTACTCGATGCGGCTTTACTACCTGGGACACCATGTAGTTCGGTTTTTAACGTGGAGAGTGATTTCGTATTTGAAATCGGCTTAACGCCTAACCGAACAGATGCGATGGGACATATTGGTGTAGCGCGCGACTTACGTGCCGCAATGATCACCAAAGGGCTTGATGCACCGAAGCTAGAAGTGCCGCATGGCGCAACGCCTGAAACCGCTTCAAACCCTATTGCGTTAAATATTGAAGACGAGAATGGCTGTCCTGCATATAATGGCACGTTTATTTCAAACGTCACAATCACAGAAAGCCCAGATTGGCTAAAGGAACATTTGATTTCCATTGGCCTTGCACCAAAGAACAATGCCGTTGACTGTACCAACTTTGTACTGCACACCTTCGGACATCCCTTGCACGCCTTTGATGCCGATACTATTGATGGCGATACCGTTATCGTTCGTCAAGCGAAAGCAGGAGAAAAACTCATTACGCTAGACGAAGTGGAACGTGAATTAGACCCGCAAGATTGCATTATTGCCGACGCCTCGAAACCCTTATGCATTGCAGGAGTGTTGGGCGGAGCAAATAGCGGCGTAACGGAAACTACAAAAAATATTTACCTCGAAGGTGCCTATTTCGACAGCGTTCGCGTTCGGAAAACGGCAAAACGTCATGCTATAAATTCAGATGCCAGTTACCGCTATGAAAGGGGCGTTGATCCAAACGCAACCATTGATGCGCACGCTTATGCCGTTGCGTTGCTGTGCGAGTTAACAGGAGGTACAGCAAGTGCTAGAGATAATAAGGGTCAGCAGGAATTCCCACGTGTTGAAATTGCCTTTAGCCAGTCAAAAGTTTTAAAACTTATCGGAGTCGAATTGGACGCGGCGAAAATAACGCAAATACTAGAGCTACTCGATTTTGAAATCAAGAGCGTCGAAGACGATTTTTGGACGGTTTCAGTTCCGAGCTACAGAGTGGACGTCACTCGCGATGTAGATGTGGCGGAGGAGTTACTTCGCATCTATGGTTTCAATGAAGTTCCTGTTCCTGATCAGATGCGTATTAGCGTTGCCGCTCACGACCCTCGACCTGAAAAAATCGAGCGTAGCGTTCTGGATCAATTAACAGGTAATGGCTTCTACGAAATCATGAACAATAGCCTGGCGAAAGGAACCGATTACACTACACTCCAACCCGAAGTATCAGCGTCGCTTATTGAAATGCTCAATCCATTGAGCCTTGACCTAAATGTGATGCGGAATAACCTCCTTTTTGGTGGACTTCAATCGATAAGTTTCAATCAAAAGAGACAGCAGCCGAACTTAAGATTCTTCGAACGCGGAAAAACCTACGGAAAAGGATCAAACGGTTATTATGAAAACACACAGCTTGACCTTTTTGCCGCTGGCTCTCAGGGAGAAGATTACTGGAACGCTAAAAGCCGGCCGAACGATTATTTCTGGATGAAAGGCCTACTTGAAAGTCTTTTCGAGCGATTAGGGTTATCGGTATCCTCTTCTACAGCGCAACACTCACTGTACGGCGAGTATGTTGTTTTAAAATCGGGTAAAAGTACTCTTGGGTTCTTAGGCACAGTACATCCTAAAGTTCTAAAGCATTTTGACATTAAAGGGGCCGTTGTTCACTCAAGTATAAATTGGGATCAATGCAAAAGTCTAGTGTTGCAACGTGGCGCTTCACTATTCAATAATTTACCGAAATTCCCTTCTGTTCGCCGCGATATCGCGTTATTAGTTGATCGCTCCGAGCAGTATCAGAATTTACAAGATTGTATTTCACAAGTTGGTAAAGGTCTTTTAATCAATGTATTCCTTTTTGATGTTTACGAAGGGGATAAACTTCCAGAAGACAAGAAAAGTTATGCCATTGGTATGATTTTCCAAGATGCCAACAAAACACTCAATGATAAAGCGGTAGATAAAACGGTACAACGGATAGTTGACCAATTAAACAAACGCACTGGGGCCGTGTTGCGGCAATAACATGATTAAAGTCGCCTGGGCGCCCATTTACCATCATCATTTACCGGACAACCACAGGTTTCCTATGTCTAAATACAGCCTATTGCCGCAGCAATTGTTGTACGAAGGCACCTTGACAAAGGAAAACTTCTTTGCCCCAGATCTTGCCTCGAAAACACAAATCCTGCGAACACATTGTCCGGACTATTTTCAAAGTTTACTGGAGGGAAGTATCGATGGCAAAGCGCAAAGAAAAATCGGCTTTCCTTGGAGTGCTCAGTTGATTGAGCGCGAGCGAACCATAGGACAAGGCACTATCGACAATACCTTATTCGCCATTAAAAACGGTTGTTCGCTAAATATAGCTGGTGGCACCCATCATGCATTTTATGATCGTGGAGAAGGGTTTTGCATGCTCAATGACATCATGCTAGCGGCACATCACGCACTAGATTATAGCGGTATCTCTCGTATTTTAGTTGTAGACCT
>CATAQZ010000322.1 GCA_949487015.1 Flavobacteriales bacterium UBA4585 | reverse complement strand
TTGAAGCGCAAGATTCGAAAGGCTGGATTACCGCTTTGCAAATTTGGCTGAAGCACGTCGGACGAACAGAAACACAAGATCCTGTTGTTCAAAACACAGCCTACCACATACACACCCTCTTAGCACAACTCACCCGAACGCTTACCATTGAAGTAGAGCCGCTCGTACTTTTAAAACTCATCAAGCAGCAGCTTCGAAGCGGAACGGTTGATTTTGTGGGTGAACCCCTTGAAGGATTGCAAATCATGGGAATTCTCGAAAGCAGGACCTTAGATTTCAAACACATTATCCTGGCTGGGGTAA
Organism: Flavobacteriales bacterium UBA4585; assembly: GCA_949487015.1. GTDB lineage: Bacteria > Bacteroidota > Bacteroidia > Flavobacteriales > Schleiferiaceae > UBA10364. The sequence continues at coordinate 7,422 of CATAQZ010000322.1, read as the reverse complement.
ATGAGGGGATTTTACCCGCCGGTCGACGTTTTAATTCGCTCCTTCCGTACGACATTAAGCGAAATTACGGCCTGCCTACCTACGAAGAGAAGGATGCTGTTTATGCCTACCATTTCTATCGGATTCAGCAGCGCTGTCTTTCATCGACCATTACTTTTAATACCGATAGTGAAGCTATGGGAGGCGGTGAACCCAGTCGTTTTTTAGTCCAATTAGAAAACGAACTACAAAATACCGCATGCACCGTGCATCCGCGTGCCTTTCTTCAAGGACCGGTCGCACCAAACTCTATGGAACAGCTGTTCTCAGCGGAAAAAACACCCGCCGTTGTTCAAGCTTTTGAAGCGTGGATGGCGCGTGGAATCAGTGCCTCTTCACTGAATGAACTGACCAGCATGCCCGACCGATTCTATCAAAAACGATTGATCCGTGTCAAAGAAGAGGATGAAGTTGAGGAGCAGGTTAGTGCGATGGTGATGGGAAACCTCATTCATAAGGGATTGGAAAAAGTGTACGAATCTCATGTGGGTAAACCCATCACGACTATTGACGTGGATCAGTGGACAGAACAGGCGTATGAAGCCGGTTTTAATTATTTAATCCAGGTAGAGCGCTACTCAAAAAATGCATTGACTCAAGGACGAAATTTACTGACGCTTGAGATTTGTAAAAAAATGATCCGCCAGTTCTTGCACTACGATGCTCGCCGTGCAGCACATGGTAAACTAATATTAAAGGGAGTAGAAACAAAATTGGACTTTGAGATGAAGCACCCTACTCTAAAACTCCCTATGAAGTTTAGCGGTGTCGTTGACAGACTAGAAGTGTATGACAATGCCTTCATCATTTGGGATTACAAAAGTGGTGCAATTGGGCAGAGTGACCTCAGCCTATCCGGACTAGGCGATCTCTGGAAGGGCAGTAAGGGGAAGCCTTTACAGATTCTTCTATACGCTTGGTTGCTCTGGAAAAAGAAAGTAGTAACGCATCCTTTCCCTTGGCATTCAGGTATGTTTAAGCTACAAAGTGGACAGCCGGAACATTTGCTTCGTGGAGCGGCACTGGGTAAATCCAACGATATTACAGAAGCACTTCTCATCGAATTTGAGCAAGCACTCTGTGATTACCTCTTGGAGGTACACAGTAATGGATTGCCTTTCGTAGAGAAACCGAGGTATGAATTCAATTAATAGGCGAGCATGACTCCACTACAACGCATACCTACAGCAGAAGATTTAAAGGCAGCACAGGACAGAATCGCCCCTTATATTCACAGAACTCCTGTTTTTCAATCGCAGCAATTTAACCACCGTGTTGGAAGTGACTGCGTATTTAAAGGTGAACACCTGCAAAAAACCGGTGCGTTCAAAGCTCGAGGCGCGATGAATGCGGTACTGGTTCATAAAGAACGTGCAAAGGGAAACGGGTTTGTAACGCACAGCTCGGGCAATCACGGCGCCGCGTTGGCTTGGGCTGCGGCAAATATTGGCGAAAAAGCACACATCATTATGCCCAGCAATGCACCGAAGGCAAAAATTGAAGCGGTGCGCAGTTATGGTGGAATCATCGAATTCTGTGCCCCGACTTTAGCTGCACGCGAGCAAACCGCGAAAGCGGTGGAAGAAAAAGAGGGCGCTTTTTTCGTTCACCCCTACGACAACTATGATATTATCGCTGGACAGGCAACAGCAACCATGGAATTTTTGGAGGTACATCCCGATCTAGAATACCTTTTCGTGCCGGTAGGCGGCGGGGGCTTATTGTCCGGGGCGGCGCTTGCAAATGCCCACTTCGGCTCAGCAACGCTTATCGGGTGTGAACCTACCAATGCTTCTGACGCACACAAGAGTTTTTATAGTGGACATTGGGTTCCTGTGACCACTGCCGATACCATTGCCGACGGGTTGAAGACGTCATTGGGGAAGCGAAATTTCCCCATTATTCAGTCCCATGTCGATGAAATTTCACTGGTTACTGAAGAGGAAATTACAATCGCTTGGCATTTTGTTTTGGCGCGATTGAAACAATTCATTGAACCCAGTGCAGCGACAGGAGTAGCTGCATGTCTTAAAAAATCAGCACGGGGTAAAACGGGAATTATACTTTGCGGCGGCAATATGGATACCCAAAACTGGGCACTACGATAAGTTTACAAGTACTAGGATAAGTCTGTTTGCATTATTTTGAGTAAATCACTTACGTTTACATCACCAACCAACAAACCTAGGAGTTACTCCTATAAAGGCATCGTCAGTACGACGGTGCCTTTTTCTTTTTGAAAAGAGGTCGTAACCGTCCAATCCTTTGGTCTTTTACTTCTCGTACGATTAAAAGCGATACGGTCTTGAATCAATGCGAGCCCGTGCCCCGTGCCCCCTTGTCTGCTGAACTCGCCGTATCCCGAATCCTCGACTTTTAAGGTAAGTACCGACCCTATAGTGCGTGCCTCAATGAGGATATTCGGCGCTTTACTTTCCTTATGACCAGCGTATTTAAAACTGTTTTCGACAAGTGGTTGGAGCAAACCCGTGGGAATACGCACTTTGCGCAATTCTTTAGGAATGTCTGTGGTGACTGCGACGTTCGCGTAAGAACCCTTTTTCTGAAGCGCTATATAAGCGTGTAATTGCTTTTCTACGGCACCCAATTCTATGGTCTGATCGTCCTGTTCTTCAAGTAAGGAGCGTAAAAATTGGCCCAAATCAGATAAATATTCCTGAGCCTGCTCAATAAGCTCCTGGTTGAGAAAAGCACTAACATTGTTTAATTGGTTAAAGAGAAAATGAGGACGAATGGTATTCTTGTAATTTTCTAAAGCCAATTCCGCCTCTTGCTGGCTCAATTTTGCTCGAGCCGCCATGATTCGACTACGGTAATTAAGAACAATACCTATTAAAACGACAAGAAATAGAAGCGCAGTAGCACTTAAAGCCGTTTTCCGCAGCTTTGATTCTCGTTGGTATCTCGCGATTTCACTCCGTCCCCGAGCCAATTCAAAGGCCAAAAATTTACTCTGTCCCTCATCCACGGCAGCAAGCGCCCTTTTATTCGCAAGCACCTCAGCCGTAAGAGCAGATTCTAACGTCTCTCCTAACAATTCGTATTCTGTCCATTGGCCCCGAGCCTCCGCCTCTAAAGACCAAAACTGTTTCTCGTGTGCAAATTGAATACAACGCGCTAAAGCCTGCTCATCCAGCGCCCTCAGATTCAAAGCTCTGAAATAGATGTTCTTTTTATCGATATCAGGTACGGATCTATCCACTAATTCAAGGGCCCTCGAAATGAGTGTATCTACTGCAACAGAATCTCTACCGAGGTTTTGTAGAGCCTCTGCCCGAACCGCATAGGCCTCGCTAGGATTGATTCCTCCTTCAATTTGACGAAGAACTGCTAGTACAGAATCGCTGTAATTCAGTACTTCTTCGTACCGTCCATAATCCAATAAATAGGTGGTGTAGTTACCTGCTGCCGTTGCCCAAGCCTTAGGATTCCCTTCACGCAATCGCATCGTTTCTTCAGCGATAGGCAATATTTCTTTTCCAGCACCTAAAGCCCAATACGCATGTGCCTTGAGTAACAGTATGCGCTCAAGGCCCTTTTCATTCTTCATTGATCGAAAAAGAAATTCTCCTCGCTCTAGATAGGTTATCGCTTCAAAGCTTACACCCTTCCGTACAATATCGCGCGCCATCAGATAATCACCCCAGGCTTCCTCCGTCTCATCGCTACTCTCAAGTAGATTCATCATTAATGGTTCAAAAGCACTAGAGTCTGGGTGTATTGCAAAAGCTTCTTTTACACTATCCGATACGCGCGTTTGTTCTGATTGAGAACACCCCGACCCTAGTATAATAAGAATTAGAATTAACCAGAGCTTATTCATCGTTATCTAGGGCGTTTAACCGAGCCTTCGCAGCATCAAGCTTTGTTCCGTCTTGCAAGACAATGTAGTTAGGGCCACTGGTATAAACCTCTGAAATTAATGCACGTTGAACCACGATACTTTTGTGAATACGCACAAAACCATCACTCAATACGTCCGTGAAGCTTTTCAGTGTCCGTGCCATCAAGTGGTGTTCACCGTTGGTCAAAACTACCTCTGTATAATTCCGCTGGCCGCGTAAAAAGGCGATATCGGCCTCAGGCAATTCGCGAAAAGTCCCTTTTAACAGCAGTTTTATCTTTTGTTCCCGACTCACCTTTACCGGGACAAGTGATTCTACTTTTACAAGGGCTTGTTCCAAACGCTTTGGAGTAATGGGCTTTAAAATGTAATCTACCGCAGTTTCAAACGCCTCCAAACTGTAATGAGAATGCGCCGTAACGAACACGATATTACCCACATCGGGCTGTATTCTTTTCGCTACATCAAGCCCCATGGCATGCGGCATCTCCATGTCCAAAAAAACCAATTCTGGGGCGTTGTTTACGCACCACAATTCAAATTCTCGATACTGGGTAAACCCCTTCACCTCTGCTTGTGGCAATAATTTTTCCAATTGAAAAACCATTCCCCGTACAGCGATAATTTCATCGTCAAGAACTCCTATGTGGCGTACGGTTTTCACTTTTGATAGCCGTTAAGCATACGAGCGACATACTTTCCTATGATGTCAAATTCCAAATTAATTCGATCTCCCACCTTTAGATGATGGAATACAGTATGCTCATAGGTATAAGGGATAATGGCAACACTAAAGCCGCCCTCTATAGAGTCGACAACAGTAAGCGATGTTCCATTCACTGTAATGGACCCTTTTTCTACTGTAACATTGCCTAATGAGGCATCATAAGCAAAGGAAAAAATCCATGATCCATCTTCTTCCGTAATGGAAGTACAATGGCCAATTTGATCCACATGCCCCTGAACAATGTGGCCGTCTAAACGCGCACCCATCGTCATACAACGCTCTAGGTTAATAGGGTCGTCTTCCTTTAAATCACCGATAGCAGTTTTTGCAATGGTCTCCTCAATGGCCGTTACACGGTACGTTCGGTCACCAAAGATTTCTACTACCGTCAAGCAAATGCCGTTATGGGCAACGCTTTGATCAATTTTTAAATCGCTTGCGAGATCTGAAGTAACATATAATTCAAGGTTTCCGCCGCTCTTTTCGACCTTAGCAACCTTGCCTAATTTTTCAATAATTCCAGTAAACATGAAGGGTTCTTTGTGGTTGGTTAAAATAGTACATTTGACACTAAATGAATGACGCAATGAAAATCACAACATACACTCCTGATTACAATGGCAGCATCGCTATTGTTTATACCGAATCAAAAGAACTTTCTCAACATTTAAACGAAGCACAACTCGATCGCGTTCATGCGCTTGGCGAAAAGTTTGAGGAAAAATGGTTGGAAGTTCAAGCAGGCACAGATACTGCTTGGGTGTACAAGCTTGGAAAAACAATAGATGCTGATGCGCGCGCTGAGAAAATGCGTCAAGCAGGTAATACATTGGTCCTAAAGGCAAATGCCGCATACCTCGACCGCATTGCGATTTTAGGCGTACACGTACCACATGTGGCCGAAGGAGCCATTCTGGGAAATTACCAGTTCCTCCGCTACTTCTCAGACAGTCATAAGCGTAAAAATTCCATGACCCAATTGTTCGTTTCAAAAGAAGATGAACAGACCCTTGCTCCTATTGCTATTGCCACTATGGGTGCACTCTTTGCGCGTGAATTAGTGAATACGCCCGTTATTGACTTAACAGCTACGGACCTCGCAAACCAAGCTAAAGAAGCAAGCAAACGTCACGGTTTTTCGATAGAAGTCTTAGAGAAAAAACAGATCGAAAGCCTCAAGATGGGTGGATTATTAGCGGTGAATTACGGTTCTCCTGAGCCTCCAGTGTTCATCATAATGGAGCACAAGCCGAAAAATGCAACCAATGAAAAACCACTAGTATTAGTCGGTAAAGGGGTCGTTTACGATACTGGTGGTTTGAGCCTCAAGCCATCCAACTACATGGACGATATGAAATCTGATATGGGCGGTGCTGCTGCCGTTATTGGAGCAATGAGCGCCGCCGCAGAAGCAGATCTTCCCGTACACATTATAGGTCTGGTTCCAGCAACGGATAACCGCCCCGGAGGCAATGCCGTTACACCAGGTGATGTCATTACCATTTCAGACGGGACCAGTGTTGAAGTCATGAATACAGATGCTGAAGGCCGATTAATTTTATCTGACGCCTTGGTTTATGCAAAACGCTACAATCCTGAATTAGTGATCGATCTCGCTACATTAACAGGAGCGGCAGCAAGATCTATAGGTCGCTATGCGATTGTTGGAATGGGTAATGCACCGAAAGAACGTATGCTAGCGCTTCAAGAAAGTGGGTATCGAACACACGAACGCGTTGTTGAATTTCCGTTCTGGGATGAATACAAGGACTTACTAAAAAGCCCCATCGCAGACATGAAAAATATTGGCGGCGCTGAAGCAGGAGCCATTACGGCTGGCAAATTCCTAGAGCACTTCACTGATTATCCTTACATTCACTTAGATATCGCTGGGCCTGCATTTTTAAAATCGCGAGCCGGCTACCAAGTCGAGGGCGGAACCGGTATCGGGGTCCGATTACTTTTTGACTTCATAAACAACTTGAAGTAACACTATGAGTGACGCTAAAGAAAATACGCCGAATAAATCAAATGCGCCAGAAGGCCAGAATAAGGACGGCAATGCACGGAGAAGAAGTCGTGGCGGAAGAAATAGAAACCGTAATCGCAGCAAAAAAGAGGGTGAGGTTAAAGATGGGGCGGACGCGCAGTCTAAACCAGCAGATACTTCAGAAAATGGCTCAAAAGAAAATACCAACGGAGGAAACAGAAACAACCGCGGTCGCAATCGAAACAACCGTAATAAACGACGCGAAGGAAAAGACGTTAAAGCAACTCCGGTAAGTGACGAAATCAAGACGGAATACGACTTACAAAATGACCTCTATAATATCGATTTCTCGAGTTCATCGACCACCGCGGTATACGACGAAACTGTTCTTGAAAAGCCTGTAATTGGTATCACTTGCGGCGATCTTAATGGCATAGGAATGGAAGTCATCATTACAATGCTAGAAGATACCCGACTCACTGAGTTGTGTACACCAGTAGTTTTTGCCTCGAGTAAATTAGCCTCTTACCACAGAAATGCTATCGATAAACGCGATTTTCAATTCCGTTTGTGTGATACTATGGAGGACGTCAAAGAAGGTACTAACAATCTAGTACTCTGCTGGGACGACAATGTGGAAATCACGCTTGGCTTACCTACTGACGTAAGTGGCGCGTATGCTTTAAAAAGTATCGACGCAGCCATTGAAGCCGCTAAAAACGGCAAAATTCACGCCTTACTCACGGCACCAATCAATAAACACAATATCGCTTCAAGCGTTGAAGGTTTCTCTGGGCATAC
>CATAQZ010000321.1 GCA_949487015.1 Flavobacteriales bacterium UBA4585 | reverse complement strand
ATGGTATTCGTCTAAATCTTCAATGATTAGTACACAATCATCTAAGCTCGGAAGACTTGGCGTGCCCAAAATACTGGAGATCACGCTGAGGTTACCGGCTATGATCTGTCCACTAATGATTTTAGGCAGCGCACAATGCAGCGCATCTTCTTTACCGCGCAGTACATCAAAAGTTGCTGCAAGTGCGTCAGGGTGGGTAGAAGAAAAACTGATGGGCATCGGGGCATGCAGCGTTGCAATACCTTTTTGAACACCGTGGCAGAGGAAAGTGGTAAAATCAGAAAAACCGATCAGCCATTTGGGTTGCGCAATCAACGCTTCCCAGTCCACTAAATCTACAATTTCTGCACTGCCGTATCCGCCTCTAATGTTCCATATGGCCTTGATATTAGGATTATGGATTAAGGCATTAAAATGTTGCACGCGTTCCGTTACAGTACCCGCTAATTGATGGTGCTGCATGGAAATTTCTTGCGAATAGTAGCAGTTAAAGCCTTCAGCAGTGATCGTGCGTTCCGCGATGGTGAGCGATTCAGCAGTTGCGAATCGGGCCGTGGCGCTGATCCCAATAGTATCTCCGGGTTGTAAAAAACTGGGTACGGTTTGTTTCATTAGCCGAAAAATACCCAATAAAAGCGCATTATCTTCGCGGTAAGCTTTAAACGTTTCAAAAAAGCATGAGTTCGAACAAAAAAATCATGGTTACTGCGGCATTGCCGTATGCTAACGGTCCCGTTCACATAGGTCACCTTGCGGGGTGTTACCTTCCGTCAGATATCTATGTTAGGTATTTGCGAATGCGGGGACGTGATGTAAAGTTCGTTTGTGGCTCAGATGAGCACGGAGTACCCATTACAATTAAGGCGAAAAAAGAAGGAATTACACCCCAGGATGTTGTAGACCGTTATCATGGAATGATGAAGGGCGCCTTTGAAGAGTTCGGGATTTCCTTTGACCATTACAGTCGAACGTCTAGTCCTCAACACCATAAAAACGCGCAAGAATTTTTCACGAATCTTCTAGAAAAAGAGGCGCTCGTAGCGAAAGAAACGCAGCAATACTTTGATCCTGAAGCGAGCCAATTCTTAGCGGATCGTTACATCACCGGAGAATGTCCGAAGTGTCATGCAGCTGATGCTTATGGGGATCAATGCGAGAGTTGTGGAACGTCATTAAGTCCTACTGATCTTATAGCGCCGAAATCTACTTTAAGCGGAGCAATACCAGAATTACGCAATACGACAAACTGGTTCTTGCCATTGGATGAATTATCCGATGAGTTAAGGGCTTTTTTAGAAAGCCGTGAAGATTGGAAGCCCAACGTTATGGGGCAATGCATGAGTTGGTTGAACGCCGGTGATGGACTACAACCGCGTGCCATGACACGGGATCTCGACTGGGGTGTGCCCGTTCCAGTTACTGACGCGGAAGGGAAAGTCATGTATGTTTGGTTTGATGCACCTATAGGGTATATCAGCGCTACACAGGAACTACTTCCGGATACCTGGGAAGCGTATTGGAAAGGTGATGATGCAGAAATCATTCATTTCATAGGGAAAGACAACATCGTTTTTCACTGTATCATTTTCCCTGCGATGCTTCAGCAGCATGGCGAATATGCGATGCCTACCGCAGTGCCGGCAAATGAATTTTTAAATTTAGAAGGCCAGAAACTGAGCACCTCTAAGAATTGGGCAGTTTGGTTACACGAATACTTGCAGGACTTCCCTGGGCAGCAAGATGTATTGCGTTATGCGTTGACCGCGACCATGCCAGAAACTAAGGACAACGACTTTACGTGGGCAGATTT
>CATAQZ010000320.1 GCA_949487015.1 Flavobacteriales bacterium UBA4585 | reverse complement strand
CTATTCCAGGCATGTCGTGCATTTACGGTGAGGTAGGAATTGGGGCCAAACAAATATTGGCCTTCCAAGCTTTGGGTAAATTCTTTGCGCTCTCGCATCGCCATTCCGATGCTGTCGGTGGAGACGGTTTGCGCCCAGCCAACGTTCCGGTGGTTGCCCATGGAGATTTCAGTTCTGAAATTGAATTGGTCGTTCACTCTGAAAATCAATAGGGAAGAGCCATAGTAACCTCGAGCACCCCAATCGGCCCAGCGCCATTGTCCGCCTCGTAATTCATAGGCAAAAGGTTTTCTGAAATCTGAACTTACCCATGCGTTGTGCCAAAATGATGCAGGATTGATGCGGTATCTGCCCCAAACACGAGGGTCGTAAAAGTCGTATTCTTCAGGTCGCGCTTCGAGATTATAACCAAAGGCTAAGAAGCTCTTAGTTAATGCGAAATAGCTGTATTCTATGTGCACTCTCTCGAACCGTTGAGGCTCAAACAACTGGCGGTACTGCAAGGTCACACGGTTTCTTCTGCGCAGCAATCGGTCATTGGGTGCAAGCAGTTGGTGACTGAATGAAAAGTCTTGATGAATCTTATTCCCTCTGCGTTGGAACCCTAAGTCATTCGGATCGAAATTTGGGGTGACCAGGTCCAATTCGTGCTCCCAGCGCCACGCGCCTGTCTGTTTTCCCATTTCCCAGCCCCCAGCGACACCTGTGTAAGGATTTTCCATATCGTATACGCTGCTTTGAGCGGCGGTAGCATTGAAAAAATGGCTGTTATTGAATAGGTTGAGATTCGCCGTCACGGCAGAAACGCGCGCATCTCGGGTCGCACCGGTTGCGTTGGATCGAAGCACGTGGGTATTGATCAACCCAATGGAGTTGTTGGAGCCAATGCGCTGGTCCATAGCGAAGACATTATAATTGGTCATCGGTTCTGTGAGTATCTCGACAGTGGTACCGGTGGAATCTTTACCAAGCGCATAATTATTGGCCGTCAATGCATTGAGCAGCCCGATACTAAGATTCCTATCGGTAGTTCCAGAGACTTTCGTTGCATTTAACATTCGAGTGAAACTCTGCGTCGTATTATCGAGATCGCCCAGATTCGCATTCGTAAAGTTCTTGGGATTACCACCTATACGCCTGCTGTAGAAAAGTCCGGCTTTATTAAAGAGGTTGACACCTTCGGTAAAGAATTGTCGGTTTTCATCGAACCGTCGTTCGAAGGCTTCGAAGTTTACAAATTGTTCATCATAAGCTACTTGAGAAAAATCAGGGAGCAGCGTCATGTCTAGTGTAAAACTCTTGTTGAGTCCGATCTTAATATCTGCTCCAGCTGCTCCTGTACTGGTCGTATTGCCTGCGCTGTTGCGTAGAACGGAACCCGTAAAATTGGGCCTTAAGCTAATGCGTTTGGGCGGATTTACGACGCGTATTCCTTCTAGTACACCACTTTGGAGGGACTCGTTATCAAAATTTCTATTTATGGGGTTCCAGCTGTATAAGGTACGTGTACTGCGAATGGATCGTTTAATATTGAACCCCCAAGGCTTCGGATTTTCGTCCTCATTTGTCTCCGGCATGCGCAATACACGGTAGGGAATAAATAATTCCGCTTTCCACGCATGTTCCGTTTTTACTACAGCACTGTACCAAACGGCATTCCAACTTCCATCTTCGTTGTCGTCATTTGTCGCACGAGAATCGCCTTGAACACCAGCAGCACTGAGGTAAAAGTTAAAATCATTTGATCCATCGTTGAACGGGTTGATGATGATTTGCGCCCAGTCCGTATTCGCGTTGACCCGATCTCTTGGAGTTAATTGACTCAGGATAGGTGCAGTATCGTCGATAAACTCAAAGGATATGTAGAGTCCTTTTTCCGTGTAAAATAATCGAACATCATCTGAAATTCCATCCGGAGTGGCGGAAGGCTCGGGAAAATAGCATCCTAAATGGGCCAATTTCGCCGCGGAGTTCCACTGTGACTCCGTTAACGCGCCGTCGATTTGCATGCCTTCATCAGGCAAAGCGGGAATAAATGCTGATTTTGGCAAATTCTGGGCACCAAGGCCGTAGCATAGAGAAGCCAATAGGAGTATTAGGTAGGTTTTGGGCATGCGCAAATATCGGTAATCGATTGGATATATTGATTTAACAACTTTAGCGGTTAAAAAGGTTCATCGTTCAAAGGTTGTGCCCTAAATTTGTAGGCAAATCAAGGAATACTATGAACCTCCACGAATATCAAGGAAAAGAAATTTTAGCCGGTTACGGCGTACGTATTCAACGCGGAAAAGTGGCTCAAACGCCAGCAGAAGCTGTTGAAGTAGCGAAACAACTCACTGAAGAAACCGGTACCTCTTGGTACGTTGTTAAGGCACAAGTTCACGCTGGTGGTCGCGGAAAAGGCGGTGGTGTGAAGCTTGCTAAAGGTATTGATAAGGTGGAAGAAGTAGCTGCTAGTATTGTAGGGATGCAATTGGTTACCCCTCAAACTTCAGCAGAAGGCAAAAAAGTTCATCAAGTATTGGTGGCAGAGGATGTATACTATCCAGGGGAAAGTGAAACTTCAGAATTCTATATGTCGGTCTTACTTAACCGTTCTACTGGACGCAATATGATCATGTATTCCACAGAGGGTGGTATGGACATTGAGACTGTAGCAGAGGAGACACCACATTTAATTTTCACGGAAGAGATCGATCCTAAGGTTGGATTAACCGGATTCCAGGCCCGTAAGATTGCCTTCAATTTAGGACTAAGTGGTGCCGCTTTTAAGGACATGACGAAGTTCGTTACTGCACTATACCGTGCCTATGAAGGTGCAGATGCTTCTCTATTTGAGATCAACCCAGTCTTAAAGACATCCGACGATAAAATTTTGGCTGTAGATGCTAAGGTGACTATTGATGATAACGCATTATACCGTCATAAGGACATTGCAGAAATGCGCGACACGCGTGAAGAAGAAGCTATAGAAGTAGAGGCAGGCGAAGCTGGTCTTAACTTTGTAAAGCTTGACGGTAACGTTGGTTGTATGGTAAATGGCGCAGGCCTTGCGATGGCTACCATGGACATTATAAAAATGGCAGGTGGTAATCCTGCGAATTTCTTGGATGTAGGTGGAACAGCTGATGCAGCTCGTGTAGAGCAGGCATTCCGTATTATTCTTCGTGATCAAAATGTAAAAGCAATTTTAGTCAACATTTTTGGTGGTATCGTTCGTTGCGATCGTGTTGCTCAAGGTGTTGTAGATGCTTATAAAAACATGGGTAATATCAATGTGCCTATCATTGTTCGACTCCAAGGAACGAATGCTGTAGAAGCAAAAAAATTAATTGACGAGAGTGGACTTGAAGTACACAGTGCGATTGCTTTACAAGAGGCAGCGGACTTGGTACAAGAATTGGTCTAATCCTCGCAGATTCCATTTAAATTAGCCCCGAGCGACCAGCTCGGGGTTTTTTTATGCATATAGATATATTTTTAGAGTGGAGTGCGACGCTTCTAGGATTGCTGTTCATTTATGGCTTAATTGAACGGAAGGTTTGGGCGTGGCCTTTTGGAACACTTTCCTCCGCACTTTCTGTGGCATTATTCCTACGAGCAGGCCTGTATGCGGAAAGTGGTCTATATTTCGTCTACGTTCTTATGGGCTTTTACGGTTGGAGCCAATGGTATGTGCGTTCCTCTACCGAGCGTGTTGCATTGGTTTCGCTTCCAATAAAATTACAATACCTGGCTTTGCTTGGAATTCCTGCAGCGCTCGGTTTAGGATATGCTCTGAATACACTGCCCGGTGTGTCATATGCCTATTTTGACGCTTTTACTACCGTCTTTGGATTATGGGCGACCTGGCAGGAAGCGAAAAGAATTCGTACTGCGTTCCATTACTGGATTCCTCTAAACATCGCTTCGGTTATTCTTTACGGTGCTAAGGGACTTTGGGTATATGCTGCACTGATGATAATATATTCTGCAATGAGTGTGGTAGGATTTATACGATGGCGCAAATAATTCAGTTATTTTAGTGGCCAATTCGTAATTACACCAAGACATGAACGCACAAGAATATATTGACCTCGTAAAAACAACGCTCGACGCTCTAGACCCAACTCGGTTGGACCAATTGGTTGATGCATTTCATGCGACCTATGAAAAGGGAGGGAACATTTACACCATGGGAAATGGTGGATCTGGCGCTTCTGCTTCTCATGCCGCTGGTGATTTCTTAAAGGGAGCTAGCTATGGTTTGGATAAACGGTTCAAGATGATCTGTTTAAACGACAACCTTCCTTCAATGATGGCTATTGCCAATGATATCGGGTGGGAAAGCATTTTTATAGAGCCACTTAAAAATTTCTTACAACCGCATGATCTAGTTATTGGTATTAGTGGATCTGGGAACAGTAAAAACGTAGTAGCGGCGATGGAATATGCGAATGAAAAAGGTGCTACCACCGTTGCATTAAGTGGCTTTAAAGGCGGTAAAATTGCCCAAATCGCCACCATTAATGTGCACGCACCCGTTATGGATATGGAAGTTACTGAAGACGTACACATGGTTATTTTCAATATTGTGAAAAAGCAAATGATGGCCCGTTTAATGGGCGAAAACCCATCTATGGGTTCCACGTACGACCAAAGAATAGGGTAAATGAAGCGTTTCGCGCTGATAGGAGCAGCAGGTTATATAGCTCCAAGACATCTAAAAGCAATAAAAGATGTAGGAGGAGAGTTGGTAGCAGCCTATGATCCTAGTGATAGTGTGGGGCATTTAGATGCCTATTTCCCTTCAGCTGCATTTTTTACAGAATTCGAGCGATTCGACAGGCATTTAAATAAACTTTCGGAGCGTGGACAGGGAGTAGATTATATCAGCATATGTTCCCCAAATTATCTTCATGATAGTCATATTCGCTATGCGTTGCGTATGAATGCTCACTGTATTTGTGAGAAACCGTTAACACTTAGGCCATGGAATATAGATGGTTTAAGTTCGGTTAGTCAAGTCACTGATAAAAAGGTGTTTACCATACTTCAATTGCGCTTGCATGAACGTGTTATTGCTTTAAAAAAAGAAGTAGAAGACCAATTAAAATCGGACCCGAATCACATCTTCGACGTAGAACTGACCTACATCACCTCTCGTGGGAATTGGTATTATGCTTCTTGGAAAGGTGATGAAGAGAAAAGTGGTGGAATTGCCACAAATATTGGCGTTCATTTCTTTGACATGTTGCACTGGATTTTTGGTCCACTTCAGCATCAAAAAGTTCATGTCCGTTCGCACGATCGAGCCTCAGGAGTTTTGTCTTTTAAAAACGCAAATGTTCGCTGGTTTCTCAGCATTAATGCAGCAACGTTACCTGAAGCTGTCTCGCAAGAAGGGGGCAGAATTCACCGTAGTTTACGTTTCGACCAATGGTCTTTCGATTTTACTGAAGGCTTTACAGAATTACATTCTCGTTCTTATGCGCATATTCTCAACGGTAAAGGATTTTCTGAGCGCGACGCACAGGCTGCGATTAGCATCGTTCATGGTATGCGTGAATCAGAGATCAGTACGTTAGATTCCAAGGCACATCCGTTGGCTTCTTTACCCCAAGATCCACATCCTTTTTACCCCGTAAAAGAATCGTAAACTATTCTTTATTAGCGTGATAAGAAGTAGTCAATAGTTATTCACACTTCTTTAGGAAGGCGCATAGTTTTGTTAGCTTTGAGAGTACCTCATAAGGATGTAACACCTCTATGTTTTTAATTTTCGATACTGAAACTACTGGTTTTCCAAAGAATTGGAATGCCCCCATTACAGACCTTGATAATTGGCCTCGTGTGGTTCAATTGGCATGGCAAATCCACGACGATAATGGTGCGCTGGTGGAAGTTCAGGATCATATTATTTATCCGGACGGATTTGATATACCGTTTAATGCAACAAAGGTGCACGGCATTTCTACCGAACGCGCTAAGAGCGAAGGAAAACCACTTGAGGATGTTTTGTCGATTTTTGAAACGGCTCTTGAAAAGTGTGAATACCTTGTGGGTCACAATGTAAATTTTGACCTTAATGTAACCGGTTGCGAATACTACAGAGTGAAGGGCATCAACCCATTAGAGGTGAAAAAGCCGTTAGACTCCTGTACGGAAACGACTGCTAAATTATGTGAATTACCCGGAGGAAGAGGAGGCAAGTTTAAACTGCCAAAACTTGAAGAACTTCACGTCCATTTGTTTCGAGAAGGTTTTGCTGAGGCACATAATGCAGCCTTCGACGTTGAGGCAACCGCTCGTGTTTTTCTCGAGTTACTCCGTTTAAAGGTCATTACGCCAGAGGCAATAGGCAAACCTGCGGGCTTTCTCGATGGATTCTATGCTTCAAATACAGCTCCTATTAAGGCTATAGGTTTAGCTGTTGACGAAGCACGTAAAAAGCGGGCAAAAGGATTAGTAGGAGATGACGTGTCTGAAGTTGCCGCCACATCAAACCTCCATGCTGCAGATGTTGATTTTGCCCACTTACACAACCATAGTCAGTTTTCTATTCTACAAGCAACGACCGTGGTTAGTGAATTGGTAAAGTCGGCAGTCGACAATGGTCATGCCGGCGTCGCATTGACAGATTTAGGAAATATTATGGGTGCCTTCCACTTTAACCGCGCGGTTATGGGTGTTCCAGGAAACCGCGAGGCTTATGATCACAATCAAAAGGTAAAAGCAGGTGAATTAAACGAGCCGCTTCAAGAATATCCGTTCGTTGGGGTTATTGGTTGCGAATTTTTTGTTTGTGAAGACCGTCTAGACCGCAGTAAGAAAGACGACGGCTACCAGATTGTTGTACTCGCGAAAAATAAAAATGGGTATCACAATCTTGCTAAGCTCAGTAGTGAAGGCATGTTGAACGGCTTTTACTATGTTCCTAGAATTGATAAAGCCTTCCTTCTTGAAAATAAAGAAGATTTGATTGTTTTAAGCGGAGGCTTACGTGGAGAAATACAGCACCTCTACTTAAATGTAGGTGAGACTCAGGCTCGAGAGTCTTTGGAATGGTGGCTCCAAGAATTCGGCGATGATTTCTACCTAGAATTGAACCGTCACGGCCTTGATGAAGAGGATCACGTGAATCTACAATTACTTAAATACGCCAAAGAATACGGCATTAAATATATTGCCGCTAACAACACCTTCTACTTAACTCAGGAAAATGCGGAGGCACACGATATCCTCCTCTGTGTAAAAGAGGGCGCACAAAAGAGTACCCCAATAGGCCGCGGTCGTGGTTTCCGTTACGGATTCCCTAATCAAGAATTTTACTTCAAGAGCAAGGAGGAAATGGTGGAGCTGTTTGCGGATATACCCGAAGCATTAAATACCACAAAAGAGCTCTTAGATAAAGTAGAGTTGTATCCTCTTGAGCGTGATGTTTTGCTCCCTGAATTTGATATACCTGAGCAATTCCAAGATCCCCAAGATAAGGTTGATGGCGGACAACGTGGAGAAAACGCCTACCTACGACATTTGACTTACGAAGGTGCTAAAGCGCGCTATGAGGACTTATCATCGGAAGTTAGCGAGCGTTTAGACTTTGAGCTTGAGACCATTGCACGTACTGGCTATCCCGGGTATTTCTTGATTGTACAAGATTTTTGTGAAGCAGCACG
>CATAQZ010000319.1 GCA_949487015.1 Flavobacteriales bacterium UBA4585 | reverse complement strand
CTGTTGGAAGTTTATTCTTAAGTGGATTAGACAGTTTAGGGAATAGAATCTGGGAGAAGCTATACCACCCACCGGGCAGCATGGACGCCTATTGGTGCAACAGTATCATTGCGACCAGTAGAAATAGGTTAGTGGTAGGAGGTGCTAGATATCGCTCAAATGACCTCCAGAGTTGGGAATCATACATTATGCTCACAGATAGCACAGGGAAAAAGCTAAAAGACCGCGTTTTTAGAAACCCGGAACACGGAAATACGCGTCTCATTGCTCGAGAACTCAAAAATGGAAACTTCCTAGTGGTTTATGGAAAAGGTACAGCAAGCAATGGCGAAAGCTACTATGAGCAAGCTTTTAATATAACAGTTGCTGAATTACACAACACTACACTGGAGACGGTTTGGGAGAAAGAGTATTTCAAAGTACCTTATGATGGATTCTCAGGTACGGCAAATTTGAGGTTTGTAACGGATGTCCTTGAATTGACGGATAGCACCTATATTATTTCTGGTACCTTAAAGGATTACATGAGTGATTCCAGCTTCTTCGTTACAAATCTTTCCTTTCTTTTAGCGGTATCAAGTAAAGGAGACTCCCTATGGTACAGGGATTACCTATATGAGAAGAATGATATTAAACGATATGACGCAAGTTACATAACCGATATAGACAAAACCATAGATGGCGGAATAGTCTGTTCTGGCAGATATTTTAATATCGATTCAAACGGAAGGCCTCAAAGTAGAGGCTGGGTCTTAAAACTGGATAGCATTGGCTGCACTGAACCTGGTTGTGATACCGTCTATTTTAAACATCTAGATCAATTCTCATTTTACCCTAACCCCATTACGGACGGAATGCTCTCTATTGAGATTCCTGAAGCAAATAAAATTCAATTGCACATCTATGATCTCAGTGGAAAGCTTGTATTAACCCAACAGGCCTCATTAGAATACGGCGTGCGAAGGGTAAATCTATTTGAACAAAAAATCATCCCTGATGGAATGTATGTCATTCGAATCCAATCAGATGATAACCGAGTATTCAGCGCCAAAATTCGAATACAATCTCAGTAAGAAAAGTCTTTTCCAGTAAAGCGAGGTGAAACGAACCTTCGGCAAAATCCATTATATTCGACTTGTTAAGTAAAGCAATTGGGTGAAATGCCCTCCGCGGCCGATTGGGTTGCTTAGCGGGTTGACTTAGCGAAAAGAGTTCTCATAAATTACTGATATTGAGCATATTGGAGAGTTAGGTTCAAAACCCCCTCTCTCCGCAAGTTTAAAACACTGAAAACCAGGTACTTAGCCTGGTTTTCGTGGTTTTAGTGCATACCAAATATTTCTCAAAGTACTCATTATCAGCGATCTATATTTTTAGAGGGAATCGAACCCAAAATTCCTTGTTTTCGTTTAACTAAGGTCAAATCTCGTCAACAAGGGGACCTTACATTGCTGATTATTAGAATCTTAACTTTTGAGAGCTTACCAGTGGGCTAACCGCTACTCAGCTGGCTAACCTAATTAAAACGCTGATTATCATAGCTTTATAGAGCTATCCAAAACAATCTGTTTTTTCTACGTGGTACCATTCGAGCTAACCAGTATTTCAACTCATAAACGATTGAGCAACAGCATATAGTTCAGAGATTAATGGCAAAACATTAAATCTTGACTCGTATGAAAACCATCAAATCGTCGCAACTTCATCTCTCCTTCTACATTCGTAAGGAACGTAAAAATCACTCCGGTCACCCCATTTACATGAAGCTAAGCCTCGCAAAGGAGCGCAAAGTTTGGAATACCGGAATTCGTTGTTCCCAGCAGCAGTGGGATAGATTCAAAATTGGCGGCGACATTCCACATGAACTGCAACACCTGTTCTTGGAGATTACACGAATCGAGAACACCGCTCGAGCATACTTTCAAGCCTTTATCGAAAAAGGGTATTCTTTCTCCCTTGTTGATTTGAAAGATCGGCTCAGCGGAAAACAACTTGGGTGGCGTACTCACTTCGTTAGCTACTCCAACCAACACCTTGTTGAGCTAGAAGCTCTCATTGGTCTCTCCCATTCCCGGGAACTCTTAGTTAAATATCGTAGATCCATTGCCTACTTCCAAGATTTTTTGCAAATGCAGTTCAACCGAGATGATGTGCTTATTGGGCGCATAACGAAAAGCCATATCAAGGCCTATTATCGGTTTTTACGCATCAATAAGGCGAACGGCCACAATACAGCCATTAAGTCCATGCAGCTTTGTAAGAAGGTCTTCACAATGGCTATTGAAGAAGGTATTATTCTCAAGCATCCGTTCAGAGGATTTTCAATGCGCTTAAAGGAGGTGCAAACCACATTTCTTTCACTTCCAGAAATTGGTAGACTGAGAGATGCTCAACTAGGATTAAAACGACTCGTATTGGTTAGAGATCTCTTTCTTTTCGCTTGCTTTACTGGGCTGGCCTATTCGGACATTAAGAACTTGCAGTACCATCACCTCATTGAAGACGGTGACCAGCTGTGGATTCGAATAACACGCAAAAAAACTGGTGTCATCGCCGAAATTCCTTTCATTCATGATTCACGAATAATACTTGACAAATATTGGAAGCCAGAGTATTTACCTGAAACGTATGTCTTCCCTACACTGTCCAATCAAAAGATGAATGCTTACCTCAAAGAAATAGCGACAGTCGCCAAAGTCAATGAAAGGTTGACCTTCCACATGGCCCGACACACTTTCGCGACCACCATTACACTTAGACACGGAATGTCTTTGGAAGTACTAAGTAAAGTTCTTGGCCACAAGAACCTAAGATCCACGCAACATTACGGCAAGATAATGAACCATAGAATAATAGATGAAATGAAGACTGTCGCAGCTAAACTTAACCCATCCAAGCTCATTTAACTCAATCTAATCAAGCAGTCCTTGAAAACCGGATTCTAATGGCACCTTGAGAATAATAGAACACCATTAACAGTATGTTATGAAGCTCGCAGGCCTCAAAGCTATAATTTAATAAGTGAGAGAACCAGAAACTCCGGGGAAGAAGTATCCAATTCGTAACTCCGCTTGGAAACAAGCGCTGTTAATCATTCATTTTCAATGGTTTACGAGAAAAGATTCTAATACCTATCTCTCCGAGGTGGTTTTTGGGGTAGCCTCAAGCGACTGCCCCGCAATTAAGCATACGGTTTTGTTTTGCTGTTATTAGTCCAACTTATGCTGACGACTTACACAATACAAAAGTAGCGAGCCCGAAAAGCCCCATCGAGTGATTTCACTTTTTGAAGTATTCTATTTCAAAAGGAAACTTCTTTAAGTTGGATTCTACCACAACCCAAATAATCTGATCAAAACCCGACATTGTGGTAATGAATTCTTCTTCAGATTCCCAAGCATAGTACTTTCTTAAATGTGCACCCTGCTGTTGAACTTGGGGGCCATGTATAGTTCTGTTGTAATACCAGAACTGACTTCCTTTTGCAGTATGATTGAGGAGCCCAGCGCGAAGCAGACCCCATGCATAGCTATCGCCAATGATTAAAATTTTGGGTGGTACAGCTATGGAGTCCCAACGGCGCGAAAAATGAACCGATGGATCATCTTCAAGGTCAAAGATCAAGTTCATGCTTTCTTCAATGTCTTCCTCGGTACCATAAGGCTCGCCCACTGTTGTATCCATAATATGGACCTGTATTCCCTGTATTCCCTCAACAATTTCTTGGGTCATCACCATATTGGTAGCTTCCGACCAATGCACGCTATTTCGAGGGTAGGTAGTGTATACTGCCTCGGGATTTTCATTGAAGCGACGGACATAGTCTAAGAATCGTAGGGTTGTGTCACTCGAAAATAACTTCATAAAAGCGTGATAGTTAGCATTCTGTACAGTGGGCTTTTCATGAGCATATTTCTCAGGCCAATGCTCTCGAGCCACCACGGATGTCTTTCCAGGCACCACCACAAAAGTTAGCGGAACTCCACTCTCTTGTTGCCAATTCTTAAATCGATCAAACTTTTCTGATACGGTGGCCGAATCTAGCGCGTCCCACCCTAGCGTAGATTTGAAATAACTCTCTTCAAATAACACTCCCGTTGGACCCTGAATCACATTGCGAGCACGGATTTCATTATGGACGGAATACAAGAATTGATTCCGCAGGCGAATCAGCATGGATCTGCCCCAAAACTCCTGTTCAAACTGATCAACAACCGTGTGAATTTTCACCTTGGGTCCACGACTTCCCTTAAGTTTCGCTATATCAGGCACGCCAAAGGCCCAAAGCAACCACGGCAGGTTGATCAGCACCCCTAATACTATTTTGCGCCAATTTTTCATTAGAAGCGGAAGTATATAAAAGGATTAAATGTCGAGCCTGTGAGCTCTGCCAGCGAAACAACAAGCAAACCGCTATATGCCACATACCTCCACCATTTAGGCCCAGAACTATGTACGAGGCGATCCCACCATGAATAGGCAGGGAAAATGGTTAGCAACAGCGCGAGTGCCATTAAAACGGCACTCGGCCCCCCGCTCGTAAATTCATTCCATACAGAAAAATCTTGCGAGGCAGATATAACCGGGTTAATGAGCGCTCCAAATAATTGTCCGCGTTCGACATCATCAACAAGGGCAAAAATTCCCCAACCAATGAGCACCCAAAAGAAGGTCCATAGTTTGGCTAGGAACGCGGGAAGTTTGCGTAATAGGTTCGATAGGAATAGGCGTTCAATGATTAGGAATAGGCCATGATACAGGCCCCAGAATAGGAAGTTCCATGAGGCGCCATGCCAGAACCCGCTGATAACGAATACGGTCAGTAGGTTCGCATAGGTTCGTCCCACGCCATTTCTGTTTCCACCGAGGCCTATGTAGAGGTAGTCACGCATCCAGAAACTGAGTGTCATGTGCCATCGGCGCCAGAAATCGGTAAAGGATTTAGCGCTATAGGGTCGGTTGAAATTCTCTGGAAAATGGAATCCCATGATTCGGCCTAAGCCAATGGCCATATCGGAATAACCGGAAAAATCAAAGTAAATCTGGAAGGTGTAGGCCAAAAGGGCCAGCCAGGCATCAGCTATGGACCATTCCTCAACACCCGTGATGGGAAAGGATGCGGCGATGCCGTTCGCAACGATGACTTTCTTCGCTAAGCCAATTATGAATCGCTGCGCCCCTTCTTCGATGCCTTTTCTGTTGAATTCACGGCTGACCAGTTCCTTGGCTACGATGCCGAAACGGACAATTGGCCCCGCGATCATCTGTGGAAAGCTGAAGATGTAAATGAAGTAATGAAATGGAGATTTTAACGGGCGTTCCTCCCTGCGGTACACATCTATAGTGTAGCTCAAGCTTTGGAAGGTGAAGAACGAAATTCCAATGGGCAGCGCAATCTTGGTCCAAGAACCTGTGGTCCACAAGCCCATCGCGTTCCACGATTCTACGGTGAAGTTCGCGTATTTGAAAACAATCAATAGGCCTACATTCAACACCAAACTCACTCTAAACCAGAGCCTTGAACGTTCCAATTCTGCGTCCATACGTCGAACAAAATAGAAATTCAAAAATGTACTCGCTGCCAATACCCAGATAAAGAGCGGCGCTCCATAGGCGTAAAAAAGCAATGAAGCGATGAGTAGGACCAGGTTTCTGAATCGATCGGCAACATATCCATAAATGGACAAGAATACCGGAAGGAAAAAAAGCAAGAAAAAGATGCTAGCAAAAACCAAATTTTGTAAAAGTATACGAGTTAGAAATTACGAGCGGCGCTGGGGACAATCTATTTGAGATTTTCGAGATGCCCTATTAATTCTTCTAGTTCAAGCTGGATTATTTCCCAAACGATTTGATAATCCACCCCAAAGTATTCATGAATCAGTCTATTACGGTAGCCTCTCAAATGCTTCCATGGAATTTGGGCGTGTTGAATTTGAAAGTCCGGATGAATTCGAGTTGACGCTTCTCCAATTATTTCAAAATTCCGTACGACAGCGTCAAGAGTTTTTTGATCATCAATGAACCTGTCAAAATCTAGACCCTCAGTGTAGGTTTGGATTCGTTGCGCCGCATCTAGCATGTCGAGAATTAGAAGTAGATTATCGCGCTTAGACATAAATCAATTCTGATTCTATTGATTTTAAATATCGATCCTTGACTCCTTTCTTCGATACCAAATCTACACGCCGGCCAAGGGACTTTTCAAACTCTTCGGCTAAGTCTATAAACCTCGATCCAATTTGACCGTTGAGCTCAATCAGGATGTCTATATCACTATCCTCCATTTGCTCTGATCTAGCGTATGAACCAAACAAAGCGAGATTGGAAATTGGATAGGATTTTCCTAGGGCACCCTTCAGTAACTTTAGTTTGTCCAGTATTTCTTCTCTTGTGCTCATTAGTCAAAGATAAGTAATGTGTTTGTATTCTTAATTGACCCGGAAAGACGTGATGCGAACCCACGACCTCTCGACTGCCAGTCAGGTATTCTAATGTCATTCAGAAATGATTCGGTTTAGCTAAAGGTAAGTAAAATCGGGCATTCAATGGGTTTACCGTCTTTCCGGTAATCGCGCAAGCCATGTACGGTATTTACCGTACATAAAATATTCACTGCATCAGCGTTTTTAACGATATCAATTTCGCTCTTAAGTCATCGAGATTCTTGAATTACGCATCATTCCAAACGTCTGTTCGGAATATTCCGAACAATGAATACGTAACAGAAGCTGGCTAATATGAGAAACGAACCTTCGGCAAAATCCATTATATTCGCCTTGTTAAGTCAAGCAATTGGG
>CATAQZ010000318.1 GCA_949487015.1 Flavobacteriales bacterium UBA4585 | reverse complement strand
GGACGTTACAGGTTTAATATCCAGCTGTAATTCTTCTTTTACTTCCCGGACAACGGCATCTTCAGGACGCTCTCCAGCTTCAACTTTTCCTCCAGGGAATTCCCATTTTAAACTTTTATGCGCTTTTTCATCCTCCTTGCGCTGGACGATTAGAATCATATCCTCGACCTGTATCATGGCCGCTACCACTTCAATGGTTTTCATTTTGACGTATTATTTAGGTGTGTTCAAAATACAAATCTAACTCAACTTAACGCTTTGTATTTATTGTGAACATGCAACATAAGTACGCCGAAACCAATACCTAGCAAGATTAAAATCTGACTCAACAGGCCTTCTGCGGTAAATGATAGTTTCAACATGATGGTCGAAATGACAAAACTTGAGTTGCGTATAATGACAGGAAAATTATCGGAATACAAAAAAGAAAGCAGGAGGATTATGACATCCGAAATGATGAGAAAGTTGTAAAACTGCTCAAAGAAAATAGCGTTCACAGCCACCATGTTTGCCTGCTCAATGTGCTGAAAAGTAGGTACAATCCACGTAAAAAAGCTTTGAAAACCGAGAATTACAAAGACAACAAAAAGAATAAGAGACAAATAATTTTTCGCTTGTATGAACTGCTTTAGTCTCGGTCCAATTTCTTTTTGCTCCATGGCTTCAAAATCGGCATATTTATAAGTACCGCTTAACCTGTAAAACCAGTAAACGAGGTAAAAAGCCAA
The DNA here is from genome assembly GCA_949487015.1 of Flavobacteriales bacterium UBA4585. Classification (GTDB taxonomy): domain Bacteria; phylum Bacteroidota; class Bacteroidia; order Flavobacteriales; family Schleiferiaceae; genus UBA10364. The sequence continues at coordinate 4,068 of CATAQZ010000318.1, read as the reverse complement.
TACGACGAGTATAATATCTGCCGCAAATTCTAGATTGTGTTGACTGCTCCAGGTAGCTATTTTTAAATCAAGGGCAGCCATATCCTTAAAGAGACCCCGAATGAGTATGAGGGAGATCACCTCGTACTGTTTTGCGATATAAATAGTGGTAGATCTTCGCAAATAATAGATCATTAAATAGGCTTCGTAAACCAGTAAAATCGAGAACGGAGTATAGATTGCGCTAATAGGATCTTTTAATAAGGCGGCTTCCATTCCCCCTGGGATATATGACCGAAACAAATGCAGTAAAAGATGGGCAATAAAGCTAAAGATGGCTAGGTATAGTGCCCATCGCCCAATGGCTTTACGGGTCGCATGTGTGAAGACAGGTATATGCATAACTAAAAGATAACCAATTAATTATAACAAAGTTGCAGCCTGGACTGATTATTTGCTTGCGACTCTTATAATCGGTCGCTGCATCGTACCTTCGCGCCAAATTAAGAAAGTACAATGCTCAACGTCAACAACGTAACTCTACAGTTCGGAAAACGCGTCCTTTTTGAAGACGTAAATATTAAATTTCACGGCGAGCGCTGTTATGGCCTTATTGGTGCGAACGGCGCGGGGAAATCCACCTTTCTAAAAATCCTATCGGATGAAATCAGTCCGAACAGCGGAAATGTAACGCTCGAATCTGGAAAACGCATGTCTGTACTTTCTCAGAATCACTTTGCTTTTGATGAAGAGACGGTTTTAAATACGGTCATTCAAGGTAATCAACCGCTTTGGGATTTAATGCAGGAAAAAGATGCCATTTACATGAAGCCTGACTTCAATGAAGAAGATGGACTCGTTGCTGCTGATCTGGAGGTAAAGTTTGAGGAAATGGACGGTTGGAATGCCGAAAGCGATGCAGCGAACTTATTAAGTGGCTTAGGCATAGGTACGGATGCGCATTACACCTTAATGAAAGATTTAGAGGGTTCAATGAAGGTTCGCGTGCTTCTTGCACAAGCCCTTTTTGGAAATCCCGATATTCTTATACTGGATGAGCCTACCAACGATTTAGATCTAAAGACCATCTCCTGGTTAGAAGACTTCTTGATCGATTTTAGAAATACTGTGATTGTAGTGAGTCACGACCGTCACTTCCTAGATACCGTATGTACGCATATTGCAGATATTGACTTCAAGCGTATTAGACTCTACACCGGTAACTACAGCTTCTGGTACGAGAGCTCACAATTAGCTTTGCGTCAACGTCAAGCGCAGAATAAAAAAGCAGAAGATAAGCGTAAGGAATTGCAAGAATTCATTTCTCGTTTTGCAGCGAACGCATCAAAGAGTAAACAAGCAACTTCGCGTAAGAAGATGTTGGATAAAATCAATGTGGACGAAATTCAAGCGTCCTCACGCATGTACCCTGCCATTATGTTTGAGCAATTGCGTGAAGCAGGTGACCAAATCATAGAAGTCGACGGACTAACTGCCTATGATGAGGCGGGTGAAATCCTGTTTAAGAACCTAAGCTTTAAATTAAATCGTGGTGACAAGGTCGCTCTTTTAGCGGACGACCACAGAGCGCTTACGGCACTGTATGAAATCCTTGAGGGCAAGCGTAAGGCTGATGCTGGTACTTTCGCTTTTGGGCAAACTATTAGCACTGCATTTCTCCCGAATGACAACGCTTCTTATTTTGATACGGACGATAATCTCATGGACTGGCTCCGTGATTATTCACCGGAGAATAAGGATGAGGTATTTGTCCGTGGATTTTTAGGTAAAATGCTTTTTTCAGGTGAAGAAGTCTTTAAAAGTGCACGCGTATTATCTGGAGGCGAAAAAGTACGTTGTATGCTCAGCAGAATGATGCTACAGCAGGCGAATCTCATCTTCCTAGACGAACCTACATCCCACCTGGATCTTGAGAGTATACAAGCGCTGAATAATGGCATGCGCGATTTTAAAGGAACGTTAGTTTTCAGTTCGCATGACCACACCATCAACCAAACCGTCGCGAACAGAATCATCGAGATCTACCCGCACGGGGTTTTAGATAAACTCGTAGAATACGACGACTTCATAACGGATAAAAAGATTGCCGAGCAGCGTACAGCGCTCGCCGCAAAATAACCTTCAATGACTCAACTAAAGCGCCCGATTGTGGGCGCTTTTTTTATACATAAACCGAGGACGAGCGGAAATTGGAGGACCACTGACATTTGGTTATCTTCGGTCTATCAAAGTTGAAAACATACCATGAAAAAGATTTTTACTGCAGCCTTATTGCTTACTGCGAGCCTTTCCTTCGGTCAAAATATGAAGAAAGAGAAAATGACCGTTGCCTACATTCAGCCACCGATGGTTCACTTGGAAGAGGGAATGGGCTACACCAGCCAGGTCATTTTAGACTACGAAGAAGAAATTAATGCTGAATTAGCGAAAGCTGAAGAAGAATACCAACAGGCCTTAGCGGAATATCCGGAGAAAGAAGCTGCCGCTAAAGCTGCCTATGATCAGCGTTATGCTGAATACGAAAAAGCTCTTGAGGAGTGGAACAGCAAGGGCACGATGGGTAAAATTATCGAGAAGCAAGTTTTAGAAAACAGCAAGCCTAACGCGCCGGGGTCTTATTACCCGCCTTCAAAGCCTTACAAACGTCAGGTAACGCATCAGAAGTTATTTAACGCAGACCAATTGGCCAGTACATACTGTCGGATCGAAGGACTCAATCAAGATCCTAACGGTGTACAGATTGAAGTACATCTCTTCGGATTTGAGAACGATGATCCTGTAGTCAAGAAAAAAGAATACACTCAGGTAGATTCTAAGACGAAAGCGAAAAAGACCATTGTAAAATCACACTGGGAATTCAACTACCGCCATAGCATGTCATTACGTGCAGTCCACCCGAACGGAACTATCATTTTTGACGAGGTTCCAAGCAGTATAGCAGATTATAAACTCTACGCGTCTGCTGATGAAACGCGCAGTCACCCGAGCACGAACGCGAATACTTTTGTTGAAAATCTTCAGCCAAAAATTGTTGAAACCAACATGGGAATTATCAATTGGATGTTGAACGATAAGTTGGGTACAACAGAGCAAAAACGCGATGTTCAAATCATCTTCGTTAAGAATAAAAAAGGGGAATATGATGACCTCGAAAATGCCATGTTCGACGCCAAAGAAGGATACAATATGTTGACTTCACGTCCAGATGAGGCGAAAGCGAAAATTGCTAGCGCGATTGAAGCATGGGAAGGTGCTTTAGAGGAAGGCGACATGAATGATAAAAAAGCCAGAATTAATAAGAAGGTGATACCGGACCTTTATAAGAATTTACTTTTAGCTTGTGCACTCACTGAAGAATTCACCAAAGCCGAAGACCACTACAATGCTACGTTGAGACTCGACTTTAGCAGAGGTGATGAAAAAGACTTAAAAGAAACCATGCTTTTAGTGAACGATCTAAAAGAGCGTCATCAGAAGTAAAATTATTCTGTAAAGAACTAAAGAAGAGCGGCCCACGGCCGCTCTTTTCATTTAAGAACACCTACTTTTGCCCGCTTAATAGCACACCCCACTCTATGAAACGACTCTTCAACAACTTCGTTGGCAATCCTAAAAATGACATTTTATCCGGGATCACCGTTGCGCTAGCATTGGTTCCTGAGGCAGTAGCTTTTGCCTTCGTTGCCGGAATTGACCCGCTTGTTGGCCTCTACGGTGCCTTCATGATGGGATTAATTACCTCATTGTTTGGTGGCCGTCCTGGGATGATTTCTGGAGCCACAGGCGCAATGGCGGTGGTCATGGTTCATTTAATTCAGCAAGGGAATACGGTGGGATTAACATTGGCAGACCCTATTACCAATTTAGGTCTGTATTGGCTGTTCATTACCCTACTTTTTGTGGGTGCAATTCAAATCCTCGCAGGGTTATTTCGACTAGGGAAATTCGTGCGCCTCATCCCCCATCCCGTAATGATGGGATTTGTGAACGGTTTAGCCATTGTCATTTTCTTGAGCCAATTGGGCTTATTTAAGCGCGTAACGGACGGCGAAGCTACGTGGATTCAAG
>CATAQZ010000317.1 GCA_949487015.1 Flavobacteriales bacterium UBA4585 | reverse complement strand
GGTACAGTTACAATAGTGCAGATGTTTTAATTCCGGCCTTCTTAGCCGCGTATAGTGGACGGGATCCTTCGGAAGTTGAACTTAATGGAAGACCAACGATGCCGATGCCGAATTGGACCCTGAACTTTAATGGGTTGATGAACATTCCGTGGTTTAAAAAGAACTTCCAAAGTTTCACCTTAACTCATACCTACAAGAGTTTATACACGATTAATTCGTATCAGAGCAATATGCTCTTGCAGCAACGCATTCAAAACGGAGAGCCGCCCAACAATATTCGAAATACCAACGGTGATTTCCTTCCGGATTTCCAAATCTCTCAGATTAGCATTGCAGAAAACTTCGGCCCCTTCGTAGGAATCAATATGCGAATGAAGAATCAGGCAAGCTTGCGTTTGGACATCAAGCGCAATCGTCAGCTAAATCTATCATTGGTCAACAACCAGATGACGGATACTAAAGGGTATGAATTCGTATTGGGTACGGGCTACATCATAAAGGATGTAAGCTTTAATGTCATCACTGACGGTAGACCTCAAAAAATCACGTCTAATCTCGATTTGAAATTAGATTTCAGTTTACGGGATAATCAAACTGTAATCCGTCGGATTCAAGAAGGCTTAGACCAGGTGACTGCAGGACAAAGAATTTGGTCATTGAAAGCCAGCGCCGATTATATGCTCTCACCCAAGTTAACCGCACGATTGTATTACGATCAAACAGTCAGTAAATTTAAGACTTCCAACGCCTTCCCGACGCTCAATACAAATGCAGGAATTGCCTTCCGATTTAATCTTGGCAAATAGGTGTGGAAGAGATTAAAATAGAACTTACATTTGAAAAAAAAATAAACGCATGCAGTTTCCAGACAACTTAAAGTATTCAAAGGACCACGAGTGGATCCGCATTGAGGGTGATGAAGCCTATGTTGGAATTACCGAATTCGCAGCAGGTGAGTTAGGTGATATTGTCTTCGTTGACGTTGATACTGAAGGCGAATCCCTAGATAAAGATGAAGTCTTCGGTAGTGTTGAGGCAGTGAAGACCGTTTCGGATCTTTTCTTACCTGTAAGTGGTGAGGTACTTGAATTCAATGAAGGTCTTGAAGATGCTCCAGAATCTGTAAACGAAGATCCATACGGTCAAGGTTGGATGGTAAAAATGAAGATTGCAGACCCATCAGAATTAGATGGTTTAATGGACGCTGCTGCCTACCAAGCAATGCTCGGATAAAACCATGTTGAATCCTTGGATATATAGAGCCCCTGCCATTGGTTGGGGCTTTCTTATTTTCTATCTCTGCCTTGCCCCAGTTGAGGAGATTGATCCAGGTTTCAGTATAGAAATCAGTGATAAGCTCGTCCATTTCATATTGTACTTCTCCTGGGTTGTACTGCTTTATTTTGGGTCATCTCGAGGATATAAACGTCGTTTAACGCGTCGTAAAATGCTTATCTATTGGGTGACTGCGGCTATCATTGGCGGAGCGGTTGAATTTCTTCAGGGCGCTATGGACTTTGGGCGCAATGCAGACGTAATGGATGGTCTTGCCAATACCGCAGGTGCGATGATAGGAATCATATTAAGTCGCCTCTTTCATAAAATTTTGGAATAGTTTTTGGCTTACAACATACTGAACCCTCTAAATCAGAATGTTATGAGATCTAATTCAAGTAAATCACCGCAAGCCAATCTTGAAAAAAGAAGACCGCTTTTCTTTGTTTTGGGCTTAACCACTGCTTTATTTTTAACCATAGTCGCTTTAGAGTGGACTTCACCTGTGCGCGCATTGCCAGACTTTAGTTCTGAATTGGCTGCAGCGGAGGAAGTGGACTGGACTGTGCCAGTGACTGTTGCTCGCACTGCAGAACTTCCTGCGAAAGCTGAAAAGGCGCCAAAAATAAATCCAAACCAGTTTAAAATCATCGACAATAACCTACCCGTTATTGATCTAGGTAATGAGTTGTTTTTTACCGGTATTGATGATGGGCTCGATGTGGTCATTGATCCTGATCCTGTTGATCCTTCAGAGGTGTTTTCATTTGCACAAGTTGAGAGCATGCCCATATTTCCAGGTTGCGAGGATGCTATTGGCAACGACGCATTGTATCAATGCATGAATGTTCAATTAATGCGCTTCATCGCCCGTGAATTTGAGGTTAGTGAACGTATGATGCAATTCAGCTCTGGTGAAAAAGTCTTCGTTGAATTTATCATAGAAAAGAACGGTGATGTGAGTGAAGCGAAGATTATTCGTGGAAGCGACGAGCTCGTCGGTGAGGAGGCCATTCGAGTTGTACAATCATTGCCAGATTTCACTCCAGCCAAATTGAATGGAAAGCCGGTACGGATGTCGTATATTTTACCCATCAATGTAAAATTACACTAGTATGAAAATGCGTCTTTCTCTTTGCGTATTCGCCTTAGGACTAACACATGTACTCGTAGGACAGAACAATTCAACAGGGCTCCACGTAACTCCTAAAGAAACGATGGTACCCGTCTTTGAGCATTGTGGACATATCGAAGAAGATGCCCATGCCCAGCAAACGTGTTTTAATCGTTTCATTATGGGTCATATTATGAACGAACTTCAATGGCCGGAAGGATTGGAAGAGAATGGCCGCGTATTTGTGGAAGTTCTTTTTGATGCGACAGGGAAAATCACCCAGGTGGAAAGTGTTCGTTCCTATGACGACCTTGCCGCAATTGAGGCCGTTCGAGCGATAAAATCGCTCCCTGATCCAGTAGAACCAGCAAAGCAACAGGGAGTGAATTCTAATTACAGTTGTATTATCCCTGTTTCATTCGAACGATAGGCGGGAAAAAACACTAAAAAATTCACCTTGCGCTAACAATACTTTTGGCTATTTTAGCGCCACAATAGTCCATATTCATGAAAACTAGAAAATCAGCAAAAGCGGATGCAGAAAATAAGAAGAGTCTCTTCTTGTTAATCGGTCTTACCGCTTCTCTAGCATTTACTCTATTCTTTTTGGAGCTAAAGTCTTACGAAGACGGTCCAGGTCAGTTGGGTAAAATGTCATACGATGATGATGATGAGATTGCCATTATCACGAATAGAACGCCACCACCGCCACCACCGCCGCCACCACCAGCACCGCCGGAGGTTATCCAAATTGTTGAGAACGATTTAGAGATTGAAGAAGTAGAGTTTGAATCTACCGAAACCGATGAGAGCGAAGAAATCGAAATCATTGAAGAAGTGGAAGATGCTGAAGATGAAATTTTCAACTTCGCGGTCGTAGAGAACAAACCTATATTTCCAGGTTGTGAGAACTTAGCTACAGAAGACGAAAAGTTCATGTGTTTCAATCAAAACATCATGCAGCACATCGGTAAGAAGTTTGAATTCCCGGAATTGGCCCGTCAAATGGGTATTCAAGGAAAGGTTTACATCAACTTTGTGATTGAGAAAAACGGAAAAGTAAGTAACGTTACTATCGCACGTGGTGTTGATAAACTTATCGATGATGAAGCTATTCGAGTAATCAAGCTTTTACCAAAGTTTATACCGGCGAAGCAACGCGGAAAGCCTGTTCGTATGCAGTACACAGTTCCGAT
>CATAQZ010000316.1 GCA_949487015.1 Flavobacteriales bacterium UBA4585 | reverse complement strand
GGCGCACTAATGCCTGTAAAATTACTGATTTCACCTGCCCGTGCTTTCGCATACAGCCCCTTTACATCGCGCTGCTCACAAACTTCCAGCGGCGTGCTAATGAAGATCTCAGAAAAATCCCCTTGTGCAACGGCGCGGACAAAGTCGCGGTCTTTTTGATAGGGACTTACAAAGGCACTCAGCACCACCAATCCGGCCTCTTTCATCAGCCCACTCACATGAGCTATGCGGCGGATATTCTCCTCACGACTTTCAGCACTAAAATCGAGATCGCTGTTCAGTCCAGTGCGCACATTATCTCCATCAAGGATGTAGGTGCGAATACCGCGCTCGTACAGTTTGCGTTCCACAGCCGAAGCCACCGTACTCTTCCCGCTGCCGCTCAAACCTGTGAACCACAAAACATGTCCTTTATGACCGTTTTGCTGTTCGCGATCTGCTCTGGAGACTGCGTGCTGGTGAGGAATAATGTGGAGTTTTTCAGCCACGATGGGGTGTAAATGCTTGGTTAGACGCGCAATTTCCGATTTCCGTGGACTAATTCCTAATCACAGTTCGTTATCTTTCAGCAATAATCCACACCGAAATGAGAAAGTTGAGTTTTGTGGTTGGATTCCATCAATATTTCTTGAATTCCCGAACCAATTATTCTTGGTCATTTACCATTTTTAGGTGCATGTGTTCTAGGGATGGACAGATAAAGTAACTTGACTTTAGAACTAATCGATTATTTTAAAACTTTCTAGTAATGGTTTCATTTCGCAAATCCTTGATTTATAGTCCTCGTCGTAATCTGTCGTTAGATTTAGGGTATAATTGCTCTTTTTGAGGGTGTCGAGTACAGTTACGTAAAAGGAGATGGTCTGGGGTGAATCTACTTGGAAATGAACAATGTTGTAAGGTCTTTCCTGTCCAAGCAAAGAGATAATACCTGTTTCTATGACATTGAAATCATTTTCTATGTTGTTTTGTTCTTCCTCCCAATCCCATTCACCAGTGTAGAAAGAATGACTTGCATTGAACAAAAACCAATGGCCTTCTGAAGAGATTTCCCCGATGGTGAGTCCAGTGGTATTTTCCTCAAGATGACGTGTAGGTAACCAGCTACTATCGGGCATTTTATAACTAAAGTAACCTAGGGTGTCGGACACTTCTATTCCATCACTAAGAATTAATGTAGATCCAGAACAATCGTCATAAAAGACAGTAGAAGTATTTAGGCTCGTGCATGAAATGAAGGTCACGAGCGTGATAAAAACGAGTGATAATCTCATATTCTAATTTACAATAAAACCCACAACGCAGCCGCGCTATACACCACCAATACAGGTAATCCCAATTTCAAGAAGTCTTTGTTGGAATAATTACCCGGGCCCATGATCATGAGGTGGGTTTGATAGCTCGAGGGGGTAAGGAAACTTCCGCTCGCGCCAAAAGCTAAGGGAAGAAAGACTTCGAGATGTCCTAGCTGGTAATGTTGCATCATCGCAGCGGCAATCGGGAAAGCGATGGCGACGGCGGAGACGTTGGTCATGAAATTGGTCAATAACAGGGTCAGAAGGAACAATAATACAATACCCGCAGAAGATTCGGACGGCAAAGTGATTTGTT
>CATAQZ010000315.1 GCA_949487015.1 Flavobacteriales bacterium UBA4585 | reverse complement strand
TCTATTGTCAAGTCCGTAATGAGCGAATTAGAGAGGCCCTTCTTTTTGAGGTATTTGTTCCATTGCTCATGAGTTCTGATTAAATCACGTCTGTAGTAATGGGAATAGTCGAACTTCAGCTTACGTTCCAACACAACATCAGCAATGCTACTAAGACGTTTCTTTTTCTCTGCTGCTTCCTTTTTCTTGTCTACCGGTCTCCAACCTTTAGCTATTGCAATTTGAAAAGCACTACATAAAAGTTGGGCCATGTGTTCACGTTCTGGCTCCTCTAAAAGATTGGGCAGTAATTCTTCTTCAATGACCCTCCCGTTCGCGAAACGGAAACGCTTGTTTTTGTACCATATATGGATTTGGTACTTACCGCTACTTGTTTTGTAAATTTTAGGACTCAGCTCCTTTTTTGTCTTCATAAAGGCTTTCTTTATGACAATCAAAAACTAAAAAAGCTGTATTCAATTATATGTTAATCAGATACTTACATATAATTTAGGGACTGCCAGTCAAGTATTCTAATGTCACTCATAGAATGATTCGGTTTAGCTAAAGGTAAGTAAAATAGGGTATCGTATGGGTTTGCCGTTATTCCGGCAATCGCGCAAGCCTTGTACGGTATTTACCGTACACAAACTATGGACTGCATGAGCGTTTTTAACGTTAGTAAGTTCACATATGCTTTAGGAAAACCTGTATTTTTGGCGGTCTATGGCCGATATCAAATCTTTGTTTTTAGACCATGTTGCTCAAGTGGTTGGCACTCCTAGCGCTCTAGTTATAGAACGTGCTGAGGGAAATTACTTGTATGACCCTGAAGGCAAGGCTTATCTCGATTTTATCTCGGGGATATCTGTGGCGAACCTTGGGCACGGTCACCCTACGGTGGTGGCGTCCGTTCTCGAGCAGGTGAAAAAGCACATGCACGTGATGGTCTATGGTGAGTTTGCCATTGGGCCGCAGGTAAAATTGGCCCAGAAGACTCTAGAGAAGCTTCATCCTTGTATGGACCGCGTTTACTTCGTAAACAGCGGTACCGAGGCTATTGAAGCTTCGATGAAGATTGCTAAGAAATATACTGGCCGTAGCCAGTTCATTAGCTTTAAAAACAGCTACCACGGTTCAACACACGGTTCCTTAAGCATCCAAGGATCTGATAAATATAAAGGTGGTTATTACCCGCTACTACCCGATACGCATCAGGCGAATTTTAATGACTTCGCTGTACTTGAGCAGATTACTGCAAAGACGGCAGGCGTTGTGATTGAATGTATTCAGGCAGGTAGTGGATATATTCCTGCGGATCCAGCGTGGATTACTGCAGTACGGGCTCGCTGTAGAGAAGTAGGCGCCCTGATGATTCTAGACGAAATTCAAACCGGCATGGGCAGAACTGGGCCTTGGTTTGCGCACCTGGACTATGGATTCTGTCCTGATATCATGTGTTTAGCGAAAGCCTACGGCGGCGGTTTGCCTCTGGGTGCTTTTGTAGCTCCTGAACACATCATGAAAGTCATTAAAGCAAATCCTATCCTCGGGCACATCACCACCTTTGGCGGTAACCCTGTGAGCTGTGCGGCTTCTTTAGGTGTTTTTGAAGCACTTGAATCTTCCCCTGAGCTCATGACAGGAATCCCGGCCAAAGAGAAGCTCATTCGAGATGTGCTCGTTCATCCAAGTATTGAAAAGATCAGTGGTAAGGGACTCATGTACTGCCTGTGGCTCAAGCCTGAAGTAGACAGTTTTGCCGTCATTGCTCGCCTAGAAGCAGAAGGGTTAATTACTAATAGTTTCTTGTTCGCGGAAAACGCTATACGTATAACACCACCGCTGACGATTACTACTAAAGAGCTTGATAAAGGATTAAAACTAATTCTTCGTGTGATCGAGGAATTTAGTGCCTAAATCGATTCCCCTGAAGAACAATGGGACACTCCACTTTTACTCCTTTAAAAATTTCATGGTTCGACCGTCTTCTAACCGGAGAAAGTACAAACCCGAAGCATACCTGGAAATATCGACAAACTCTTGAGATTCTTTTAGTATACCTTCAGCCGCACGGTTCCCCGTAATACTAATAATCTCGTAAGTGAGTGGGCCACCAAAGTTATCGAGTGAAATAAAGAGTCCTGTAGATGCAGGAATGGGGCGAAGAGTTATCCCATAGTCGTATTCGGGAACTTCCATGTAGAAATAATAGCATCCAGAAGTGTCTGAACAGAACCCAGGCTTCACAATAACGGCAGCATAATAACCGGTATCTGGGGCCTGTAAAAACTCATTGCCTGGGTTGAGGGTATCCGCACCCATGGTGGTATC
>CATAQZ010000314.1 GCA_949487015.1 Flavobacteriales bacterium UBA4585 | reverse complement strand
CCTCCAATGAAGAAGCTAACCATAATGCGCCAAGACCCTACTCCTTTGAATACGAGGAACAATCCTCCCAATAGTATTAAAGCAGCTGAAGTCTCCCCGATCGATCCTGGAATAAGTCCTAGAAAAGCATTCATGAGTGAATAGGTTCCTTCCGGACCAAACTGTGCTATGACTGTTTCTGTGGCTGGATTTCCCATGCCTTGACCTACGGTCGTTGCTAGGTCTCCTAATGCTGTTGCACCGGAATAGCCATCGACTAATTGGCCACCATCAGCTGACGTAGTATTGATCCATACTTTATCTCCTGACATCCAAGTCGGATACGCAAAGAAAGCGAACGCGCGTGCCGTTAAAGCAGGATTCAATAGATTCATTCCCGTTCCACCAAAAACTTCTTTACCGATCAATACGGCAAAAATGGTACTGACTGCAACCATCCATAATGGGATGTCTACAGGCATGATCATAGGAATAAGTAAACCCGACACTAAGAAACCTTCGTTTACAGGGTGGTTGCGCTTCCATGAGAAATAAATTTCGACACCTAAACCAGCTGCATATGTGACAATGATCAAGGGTAACAATTTCATGGCACCGAAAATCACATTGTCGATCAACGTACTTTCTTCACCGAAAGCGCCGAAGTGCAGGCGGCCGATGTTCCACATGCCAAACAGCAATGCCGGAACCATGGCAAAAATTACGGTAACCATGGTGCGCTTAAGATCTATGGCATCACGCACATGCGCACCGGAGTGTGCTGTGTGATCTGGAACAAATGCCATCGTCTCAATCGCGTTGTGCAATGGGTAGAGGATGTTTCTTTTGCCATCTTTTTCAACTAGCGGTCTAGTCTGGTCGAATATGTTTTGTACAAACTTCATAATCTGGCTATTAAATCATTTCTTTTCTAAGGTCATTCAATCCGTTACGAACGATTTCCTGCAGCGGTAATTTAGAAGTACAGGCTACTTCTGCTAAAGCGAAATCTTCAGGGACGACTTCGTAGATGCCTAATTGTTCCATTTTTTCGATATCACCTATCAAAATACTACGAAGCAATTGCTGCGGGAAGATGTCCATTGGGATGAACTTTTCATATTCGCCTGTAACAACAAAGGCACGCTCTTCACCGTGCATGTTGGTATCAAGGTCGTATTCGCGATTCGGGAACAACCAGCCCCAGAATGCACGATTCGTTGAGAATTTACCAAACCCAGGCAACACCCAACCAAAGAATTCAGTTGTATTACCTTCTGGGATTGCAGTTAACTGCGATTGACCAAAAGTGAGGAAACCGTCATTTTCAATTTTTGATCCAGTGAGCACATCACCCGCAATCACGCGCGTATTGTCGGTGTTCACATTTGCAGATATAAACTGTGCGAGCGAGACGCCCTGCAGTGCAATAGCATACCCCGAATTCATCACTTTCGATCCAGCAACCGTAACGCGGTATTCTGGACGGTACTCGCCCGTTTCAAAGGCCGCTCCAATAGTTGGTAGATCTATAGCATTAACAGTCCAAACAATTTCACCTTTATTCAACGGTGCCGTTTGAGCGATCTGTGTTCCTACAAGTCCTTTTGGATGTTTGCCTGAAAACGTAATGTGAGTAGCATCTAGCGATTGAAGTGCTTCTATAGGAGCATGATCTGCATCATGACTAACATACACCGTGCCCTCAGTCATTAGCTTCAGTGCTTTCAACGCTGTTGCTATTGACTTTTCTTTGCCTTCGAGCTGGTAAGCGAGGTCTCCTGCAAGAGGGCCACTCTGAATACCGTTAACGAAAATTGCACGGGGTTTTTCCGACATGCCTGCAGCCACACCATATGGACGCGAAGTGATGAATGCACCTACACCGGTTGCACTAAAATGTGCTTCAGCGTCTTCACGAGTTGCTCCAGAAAAACTGAACGCACCATGATCTGCATAGGTGATGTCCGCATCTGCTAAGATGAGAACAGCAAGGATTTTACGCTTTGCACCGCGCTTTACCTCAGCCACTTCACCAGAGACGGGAGAACAAATTTTCACTTCAGGTCGGTCTTTATCAAAGAATAAAGTGTCGCCTGCTTTTACTTGTGTTCCTGCTTTTACAGCCAATTTTGGAGTAATTCCAGGAAAATCTAGGGGAGTCACAGCATAAGTTGAGGCAGTGATGCGACCCAAATCTGTTTTGGGAGCGCTACCGACTAACTTAATATCATGACCCTTGCGAATCTTAAAGGTTTGAGACATCGTACTATAAGATGATTTTGGGTTGCAAAATTAGGATACGTGTTTCATTTAGCCTTAAGATTTCGAGACTAATTGTACCTTAGACACCAATATTTATAAATATGTCTGTTAATAAGTCCGTGACATTTGTCATCCTACTGATTTCAAGCCTCATGAAGGGTCAGGTTTTACAAGATACGGTAGCATATGAATACCTCAAAACAGTCCAAATCGCCCCTGTTGGAGCACCGTTAGACTTTCCCGCTTATGAATTGGGCGTAAAAAACGTTCTGGAATTCAGTTTTGACGATATGGCTTACGAATGGAATAACTATGCCTACAAAATTTACCATTGTACAAAGGATTGGGAAAAATCGGACCTGTTGATCAACCAATACCTCGACGGTTTTGATGGTAATTACCTCAATGATTTCGCCATTAGCGTTGGTACTTTCGTTCCTTACACCCATTACTCGCTGCGCATTCCGAATGTGAACGCGCGCCCTCGAATCAGCGGTAACTACGTCTTAGAAGTGTATCAAAACGACGACCCAACTGATCTCATCATAAGACGTCGGTTTATTGTGTACGAAGATTTGGTCCTGCCTTCGGTTCAAGTTTTACGCGCAACCGACCTGACTAATTTTTCTAGCGAGCAAATGGTGAATGCAAAAGTTGCCTTAGCAGGGTATCCGATTCAAGATTATTTCCAAGACTTGGATTTAAGTATTCTACAGAACAGACGCTGGGATAACTCATTGAACCGACTAAAACCTACCTTTATTAATGACGGGATGTTGGAATACAATTTCTTAGGCGAATATGCATTTGAAGGCGGTGTAGAATTTCATTCCTTCGACACCAAACGACTCAATCAGGTAGGCATGGGCGTGAAAGTTTCACAACTCGACACCTGCTGGTCGGTGTATTTGGAAGAAAAGAAGAATCGGAGCATTGCGGTTTACAGTTTTCAGAATGACATCAACGGACGACGTTTGATTCAGAGAGCGGATGTCGGAAATCCAGATTTAGCAGGCGATTACTGTTGGGTAGATTTCTTTTTAGAAAGCCCAGAGCTTGAGGTTCCAGTTTATGTTTACGGACAATTAAGTAATTGGAAATTGGATCCTGAATTTGAACTTTCCTACAATTATAACAAACAGGCCTACACAGGTAAGGTGCTTTTAAAACAGGGCTACTATAATTATATATTTGCACACCCCAGAGAAGATGGGGGAGTTAGCACTGTACTTACTGAGGGTACCCATTGGCAAACTAAAAACGATTACACTTTAATAATGTACAACCGTGGCATGGGATTGCGATACGATCGTATCATTGGCTACTTTAAACCTTCATCTGCTTTATAATGAAAAAACTACTTTCTATAACGCTTGTATTAAGCTCATTGACCGCGTTTTCATGGGGTTTAACTGGACATAGAATTATTGGGCACATCGCTATGGATTATTTGAATCCCGATGTGCGTGCTCATATTTTGGAAACATTAGGCGGTGAAGACCTCGCTCAGGTGGCAAATTGGATGGACTTTATAAAGAGTGACCGCGCCTACGATAGCCTTAAACCCTACCATTATTGTACTATAACACATGTAGACGCCCTAGATGGACATGTGCACCCTGAAGAAGGTGATGTTTGGGGAGGAATAGAAAAATTCTTGCACGAGATTGAAACCGGAAAATTCAGTGTTGATGAAGCATTTGCGTTAAAAGCATTAGCCCATTTGATAGGTGATGTACACCAACCGCTCCATTGTGGGAATGGTACAGATATGGGCGGTAACAAGGTTAAGGTAAAGTTCTTTTGGGAAAGCTCGAACCTGCACCGAGTGTGGGACAGTGGGATGATTGATTATTGGAGCATGTCCTACACTGAATACAGTGTTTGGGTGATGTCAACCCGGGTAGCCTCTGATATAGAATCCTGGAAGAATTCAAGCGTCAAAGATTGGGTGAAAGAAAGTGTCATCTTTCGGGAACAATGCTATGCTTTTGAGGAT
>CATAQZ010000313.1 GCA_949487015.1 Flavobacteriales bacterium UBA4585 | reverse complement strand
GAAAACCCCCTTATTTTTGCCGTCCAATTCTACAATGCCTTGGTGGCGGAATTGGTAGACGCGCTGGATTCAAAATCCAGTTCCTTCGGGAGTGCGGGTTCGATTCCCGCCCAAGGTACAACAACGCTGCAGTGCTTGCGCAGCCGACAATCTAAAAAACCCATCTCGAGTATTCTCGAAGATGGGTTTTTTGCTTTAGTTACCTTTTAGTTCTGGGTCTCGTCGAAGTTCCTATTTTTGAATCTTAATAATCGAGACCTATGAAAAAAGTTGTGGCCGTATTAGCGGCAGTAGTTCTGCTGAGCGCATGTGGTGCGAAAAAGCCTCAAGGTGGTTTAGTAAATGCTAGCTATGCAGGCTGTGAAAAAATCAAAGATCCCAACGCGGGTTTTAAGTGTTTCAACAATAAATTATCGGGTTATTTGGCAGAGGAATACCGCTATCCAGAAGCCGCGCGCTCCCTGGGTATTGAAGGCAAGATCTATGTGAACTTCGTGGTAGAAAGCGACGGTAGCATTACTAACGTAAATGTGGTGAAAGGTTTAGACGCTTTGTTAGATGCCGAGGCTGTGCGTTCGGTTCAGGCGCTGCCTAAGATGATTCCCGCTACTTTTGACGGAAAACCGGTTCGAATCCAATATACGATACCCATTAATGCGGGATTAAAATAATTGGTTCCGCCGTACCCCGGCTTCAACCCGAAAGTTCTAAATTCACAGCTTCATGACAGTAGAAGAACAACAAAAGCAGCAAAAATACGATCGGGCATACCTGCGAATGGCGCAGGAGTGGGCACAACTTAGTCATTGCAACCGCAAAAAAGTCGGCGCATTGATTGTTAAGGATCGAATGATTATTTCGGACGGATTTAACGGTACGCCTACAGGATTCGAGAATCCGTGTGAAGACGAGGAGAATTATACCAAATGGTATGTGCTGCATGCTGAAGCGAATGCCATTCTCAAAGTGGCCAGCAGTCCGGCTTCCGCTCAAGGAGCAACGCTTTATTTGACGTTAAGTCCGTGTAAGGAATGCAGTAAACTAGTACATCAAGCGGGTATTCGCCGGTTGGTTTACATCAATAAATACAAAGACGATAGTGGATTGCGCTTTTTAGAGAAGGCAGGAGTTGAAACAGAACAGTTGGCTGTCAAATGAAGCGCGATTCAGTAGTCTTATGGGTTTTTGGGTTTCTCATTTTTGGGGTATGGATAGGTTTGCAGTTTCGTACGGATGCGCAACCTAATCGGTCAAAGTTGGATCAGTTTTTCCGTTATCTCGAATACGAATACGTTGATACGTTAGATATTGATGCGTTGATGGACGATGCGATGAATCATGTTCTAAATACGCTTGATCCACACAGCACATTCATCCCAGCCGAAGATAATGCCTACATAGCGCAACGAATGCAGGGGAATTTTTCTGGTATCGGGGTGGAATTCCGTATTCACAAAGACACATTGGTCTTTGTGAACATAATGAAAAACAGTCCCGCAGCCTCCTATGGCTTATTGGCGGGAGATCGAATTGTAACTATAGACGGCGATACTATTATAGGACCCCAACTCACTAATGAAGAAGTAACGCAAAGAATTAAGGGTGAAGAAGGCTCTTATGTGACATTCGGTGTTGTTCGTAATGGCTTAAAGTTGACTGCGGCTGTTCAACGCGGTATCATTCCATTAGAAAGTGTGGTCAGTACGCAGATGTTAGGGAGTCTAGGCTACGTGCGCGTGGAGCGCTTTGCTGAGACCACCCACGATGAGCTCTTGGTTGCGCTGAGTAGATTGGATAGTTTGCAAATGCGTGGTCTAATCCTCGATTTACGCGGCAACCCTGG
>CATAQZ010000312.1 GCA_949487015.1 Flavobacteriales bacterium UBA4585 | reverse complement strand
GGCCCAACCGAGGTTCGGGTAAAACTATACACACTATCACCAGGCATTGGTCTATTCTCACGTTGTATATCAATCAGTGTTGCCCAAGAAGGGTCAGTACCGTCCCAATGCAATTCTCCCAGACCCTTACCAAAAATACGAGCACCGATATTTCCTTTACTATGCAATACTGGCGTGATATGAGCGTAGGCGTCACTAACTTCTACAACAGATCCGATCCAGCCGTTTGCGTTCATTGCGCCCATTCCGGGTTGTATACCATCTCTACGACCGGCATGAACAATTATGTAATTGTTCCTTTTGGTATACGAATAGTCAACGACACGTGCTGGTATAAAATCGTAGTCTGTAGAATTTGAAAAATGATTTGCAGACGCTTTTGTACCTCCAGAGCGAAGTCTTGCATTCTCCCGGGCCAATTCCTCGTTGATTGCCTCGAGTCGCCAATACTGCTTCCAGCCAGATAAACCATTATGAACTGTGGCGACAGCACCGAAGCCTACATTGTTTAATCTGTGTTCTGCAACGGGGTTTTTAAGCGAGTGGCGCAACAGCGCAATAAGCACGAACACTATGAGCAACAGAGTGCTTCGATACTTTGCCAAGAAAAGTATCAGTTGCCGCATAGCAGTGTTTTATTTAGCTTTCTAATATCGTCTTGAAGTGTTCGATGTTTTTCAACACGATACCCGTTCCTCTAACAACAGCACGCAAGGGATCTTCCGCGACATAAACAGGTAAGTCGGTTTTAGCCGAAATACGCTTGTCTAAACCTCGAAGCATCGAGCCACCGCCGGCAAGATAGATTCCGCTGTTGTAGATATCTGCTGCTAATTCTGGAGGGGTATTACTCAACGCTTCCATCACGGCATCTTCCACGCGCGTTATACTTTTCTCTAAAGCACGGGCCACCTCCATGTGTGTAACCTCAACTTGCTTAGGCTTACCAGAGAGAAGATCACGTCCTTGAACAGAATAAGGTTCTGGAACTTCATCTAATTCTTCTTGAGCAGCACCAACCGCAATTTTGATGTTTTCAGCTGTTCGCTCACCAACATAAAGGTTATGTTGAGCGCGCATGTACAGAGCAATGTCGTTAGTGAATACGTCACCAGCGACTTTAATGCTCTTATCACAGACTATACCACCCATAGCCAATACTGCAATTTCTGTAGTACCGCCGCCGATATCAATGATCATATTACCTTTTGGTTCTAAAACATTGACGCCTATACCTACAGCAGCTGCCATAGGTTCGTGAATTAGGTAAACTTCTTTAGCGTTGGCGCGTTCCGCGGAATCTTTAACCGCACGCTTCTCGACCTCAGTGATTCCTGAAGGAATACAAACGACCATTCGTAAACTTGGCGGAAATAAACGTTTTTTAAATGCAGGTATGCTTTTAATGAGCTCACGAATCATGTGTTCAGATGCTTCAAAATCTGCAATCACACCATCTTTCAGCGGTCGTATGGTTTTAATGTTTTCATGCGTTTTACCGTGCATCTGTCTTGCCTCTTGCCCAACGGCAATGATTTGACCCGAACGACGGTCTTGAGCAACGATAGACGGGGAGTCAACGACTACCTTGTCTTGATATGTGATTAGCGTATTGGCTGTACCCAAGTCAATCGCTATATCTTCTGTCATGAAACTAAACCAACCCATGTGCTGAAGGTAATAAAAATTAGTGTTTGAAGTGACGAATTCCGGTAGTAACCATGGTCATTCCGTTTTCATCACAATAGGCAATACTTTCTTTGTCTCTAATGGAGCCTCCAGGTTGAATAACACAAGAGATTCCGGCATTATCTGCGATCTCTACACAATCCGGGAATGGGAAAAATGCATCAGAAGCCATGGCAGCGCCATTGAGTTCAAACCCAAAGCGTCCAGCTTTTTCAACTGCTTGATTCAAAGCGTCCACGCGCGAAGTTTGTCCTGTTCCGCTCGCAAGCAGCTGACCATCTTTCGCTAGGACGATAGTATTGCTTTTTGTGTGCTTACAGACTTTCGCTGCGAAAATCATATCCGCAATTTGCTTTTCCGTTGGAACCAATTTTGTAACAGTCTCCATATCTCCCTCAGCCTCAGTCACGCCATCTTTTGCTTGAACGAGTGTTCCATTTAAAACAGTACGGACATTAAATGCCGGTACTTCGTAATCTTTTAAAAGCAGTAATACTCTGTTTTTCTTTGAGCGTAAAACTTCCAAGGCGTCTTCATCGTAAGCGGGCGCAATGAGTACCTCGAAAAACAACGTATTCATTTTCTCTGCGGTTGCCTTATCAACCGTTCTGTTCGATGCAATAACACCCCCAAATGCACTCACCGGGTCGCCTGCTAAAGCATCATCCCAGGCTGCTGCAAGAGTGCTACGTGTAGCTAAGCCACATGCGTTGTTGTGTTTGATGATTGCGATGGTTGTTTCTTCAAACTCTCTGATTAGATTGACCGTTGCATCAATATCTAAAAGGTTATTGTAGCTCAATGCTTTTCCATGAATCTGCTCGAGTGCATCTTCTAGGTTACCGAAAAAGGCCGCTTCTTGGTGTGGGTTTTCACCATAACGCAAGGTTTGCTTTTTGCGGTTACTCATTTTTAAATCTAAGCGGTCGCCTGCAAAATAGCGGTGAATGGCTGTATCGTAATGACTGCTCTCATCGAATGCTTCTAATGCATAGCGGCGGCGTACTTCTAATGTTGCACCAGCTTCACTTTGTAGAACAGCTAAAGCATCTTCGTATTGCCCCATATTTGAAATGATCCAGCAATCGTTGAAGTTTTTTGCCGCTGCACGGATCAACGAAATGCCGCCAATGTCAATTTTCTCGATGATATCCTGTTCCGGTGCTCCTGAGGCTACAGTCGCTTCAAAAGGATAGAGGTCAACAATTACAAGATCGAAGTACGGGATCTCAAACTCACTCATCTGGGCTTGATCTCCTTCATGTGCTCTTCGCGCTAAAATTCCGCCAAAGACTTTTGGGTGTAGGGTTTTAACACGACCGCCCAAGATGGAAGGGTATAGAGTTAAATCTTCAACGCGTTCAACGGCAATGCCGCGCTCTTCTATAAAAGCTTGCGTTCCTCCCGTAGAGTAGATCGTAGTACCCATCTCTTTGAGGGCGTCAACAATGGGGCCTAAGCCGTCCTTGTGAAATACAGATATTAAGGCGTTTTGGATGCGCATCAATGTGTGTGTTTTTGAAAAATGATGGAAGAAACAAAAGTAATGTTTTCATGCCGTGGGATTGTCTTTTTATTCTCCTAATTTTGATGGAAATTCCTACCGCATTGCTACTGTTATTAAGGCTTGTTCGAGAAAGTGTCCTGTTTGCTGTTATTTCATTGGCAGCGAATAAGTTACGTACCCTATTGTCCCTGCTTGGCATCACTATTGGCATCTTTGCCATTATTCTGGTTTATTCCATAGTAGATTCTTTAGAAAAGAACATTCGTGACAGTGTGAGCCAGTTGGGTGATAACGTAGTTTACATTCAGAAATGGCCTTGGGGTGGAGGAGGTGAGTATGCATGGTGGAAATATTTGAATCGACCAGTGCCCCTTAAAAATGAATCAGAACTGCTCCGTAAACGCAGTCAATATGCTCAAAATATAGCGTTTGGAAGTTCCTTAAACGGGACTACTGCAAAATTTGAAAGCAATAGCACGAGTGGTATCGAAGTGCTAGGTACAACGTTTGAATACGCCCAAATATGGGATTTTGAACTTGCTCAAGGCCGCTATTTCACGGAGTTAGAGATGAGCGCTGGTCGTCCCTACTGCATCATTGGAGCCGATATTGCTGAAGGGCTTTTTCCTTATCGTGAGAGCTGTGTAGGGGAACGCATCACCATAGAAGGGCAAAAATTGACCGTTATTGGGGTTTTTGAAAAAGTTGGCCAGAGCCTCGTGGGTCAAAGCTACGATCGTCAAGTTCTTGTGCCCTTTACATTTGTACGCACCGTGGTCAACACCGATCGAAACGATCAGAATTTGATCATGGTCAGTGCAAAGCCTGGTGTGCCTTTGGATCAATTAAAAGATGAACTCACGGGGATAATGCGCTCTTTGCGTCGTCTACGCCCTGGAGCGGATGATGACTTTGCGTTGAACGATCCGTCGCTCATTAAAAATCAGTTGGATTCTCTTTTTGGAGTGTTGGGTGTTGTCGGCACTGTGATCGGAGGATTTTCAATACTGGTTGGTGGTTTTGGTATTGCCAATATCATGTTTGTGAGCGTGAGAGAGCGTACAAACGAAATTGGGATTCAAAAAGCGTTAGGAGCGAAGAATTTTATGGTCCTTTTCCAATTCTTAACTGAGAGCGTTGTGCTCTGTTTGATTGGGGGCATTATGGGACTAATACTTGTTGCGCTAGGCGCATTTGCCGCGACAAAAGCCTTTGATTTTGAGATAGCTTTAAGCTTATCCAACGTTATTGTTGGAATTGGTTTAAGCGCATTGATTGGCTTGATCTCCGGCTTTGTGCCAGCATGGATGGCGGCTCGCTTGAACCCGGTCGATGCCATTCGAATGAACGCCTAGATTACATTCGGTCGGCAATGAATTGCGCCACCCATTCTAAAAGTTCGTGGTCTTCTGCTGTAAACGGATCTAATT
>CATAQZ010000311.1 GCA_949487015.1 Flavobacteriales bacterium UBA4585 | reverse complement strand
TGTTTTGAACCGGTGTAGGTCTGTAAGTTCAGTGAGGCTTCATCCGGCAACAAGACAGTACAGTCCTCTAATACCTGTTGGGTCTGGCGTAGTAAGTAAGGTACTTCAGCATAAGCACTGCGTAATTCATCGTTAGACAGGTACCGATCGTTTTCTTTCGCTTGTTTGTCCTTTGAGAGTTTGCTCAGCAAGGTATTTTCATCAATAGCACGCAGTAATCGGTGTGCATTATGGTCTCGCTTACCCCTAAAAGTTGCCGTAGGCATTGCAATAAGTTTGTGCTGACGACTTGCATGTGGTGAAAGGTGTAGGAAGCGCAACTGGTCTACCCCTACTCCTATAAGTTCGTTTGGTGCTAGTGGCGCATCGGGCGGAAGACTTTCTAAAGGATAAATAATCCAGGCGTCTTTAAGTGCTGCGACCGGAGCGCGCGATGAAAAGCGCTGCTTTCGATGAAGATGTTCTGATAAGTGATCATTGATTTGGCGAAAGCCTTCCCAATTTTTAGCCAATGCCACATAACAGGGCGTTATTCCATTTCTAAAATCTACTCCGATGACTGCACGCTTTTTAGGGTGATTGCGTAAAAGATAGAGCACGGTCATGCATGCCGAAGTGTTATTAATATCAGTGATAGCCATCACTGGCCAGGGCTGGCTTTCGAAGAAAGCGAGCCACTCTTTAGGCGAAAGCACCCCGTAACGCAAGCTGTAATAACTGTGCGAGTTCACTAACATCTCTTCTGTTTTTTTATAGTCTCTAGAATCCTAGATCCAGCTTGCGTTGACGTGCTTGAGTCATCCCCATTCCTTGTAAACCCAGGTGGGTATGAATTTCATAATCGTATTCCGTAACCAAACGCTCTCCAATGGGCCTGAGTAATTCTGGTCCATTGCTCCTAGGATTTTTTATTGCTGCGGCTATTGGATAAGCATTAAGTTCTTCAGCAGGATATGGAAAAAGTAAATCCGTTACCTCTGCTAATGGTGTCGTAGGGTCTAACCAAATAGATTCATCTTCTTCATTGAGAATTACAGGTGATCGGTGGTGATCGATAGCAGCTGTGATTTTATTGCTCACCGTTGTAATAATCGCAAAACTATCGACCATCTCGCCGGTATCTGGATTTACCCAGGTATCGTACAATCCAGCGAAAGCGAAAGGAGCTCCATCCCTTTTATAAATGACGTACGGTTTTGACAAACGCTCTTTTTGTGGTCCCTCTATAAATCCATCCGCCAGTACAAGACAACGTTTAGACCGAATGCTTTGTCGAAAGGCTGGCTTCACTGTAATGCCCTTTGCACCGCGATACGTGGGATTATTTTCCTTGTTGTGATCCCCTTCTGAACGAGCATTAAAAAGGTAAAATGGTTTCTTCGCCCAATACGGAGTAAATCCAAACTGGTAATGCTTTATACGGTCGGAATGTTCCTGTGTAATCACAGGTGCTAATGTTCCTATACCAATATTAGTATTCGGCGTAAAGAGTTCTGGACGCTCTAC
>CATAQZ010000310.1 GCA_949487015.1 Flavobacteriales bacterium UBA4585 | reverse complement strand
CGGGGATGAAAATATTCCCGAAATCAAACCAAATTTGCTTAATCATAACTGTCTTTAAGACCTTCTTAGGGTGCAATACTAAGCAAAAGAAAAGGGTCGTAACGTGATATATGCTCCGAAATTATTCGTGCAGTACGTGGATGATTCCTTTCTTTATAACCGTGTTGCCGGCCTCATTCGAACCACAGCGGGCTTCAATGAAATAAACTCCAGGGCTTACCGTAGCTCCATTGTGAAGACCATTCCAGGAATCACTGAGGTTCATAGTAGAAAAGACCAATTGTCCCCAGCGCGTATAGACTTGCCATTCAATCCAGTCGGCATTTGATGTTGCTGGTCGGTACAAATCATTAATGCCGTCGTAGTTAGGACTAAAAAAATTAGGAAGGCTCATGCTCGCACTATCAGGCGCTGGCGGCGGTGGAGGTGGCGCTACGAATTCCGCACCATAGATATTATCAAAATATAAAATACGGTCTTCTGGGCGACCTGTGAAGTCGGGGAAAATTACGATCTGATCGTAAGTGTTTCCAATGTGAGCGCTGAAATCGAATTCAATTTGTTCCCATTCGTTGATCACGGTATTCGAAATCTTTATCTCTCCTAAGGACCAATTATCAAAACGAACCAATTTGATACCTACATCACTTATGGTCGGCTTGTACACCATGATTCGAAGGATCTTATTCGCATTGGTTATGGTCCAACTCCCAATATCTGTACCATGCATGGATTCACATCCTGCGAACGCCTGTCCCGATTGACGTGCTTCAAACTGTGCAACTGTGGAGCTTGGATTGATTCCCGTCGTATCGGGATTCTGAACGAACTGCAGCGGCGGATTGTAGTCGTTTTCGAAAACGACCCAGTTCCAATTGGCCCCTATGCCGTTTGGTTCAAAGTCAACAGGCACATTTTGACCGAACATTCCAAAAGAAAGCCCGAGTGCACTAGCGATAAAGGTTTGCCTCAAGGCCATGGAACGTTAATTTTTTCAAAGGTACAAGCATTGCCTAGTTTGCTATTCGCTCAATGCTAGACAATAGCAGGACAGTGAGTCAATGCTCCAACATAGAAGATATTCGAAAAATTGCGGCTAAAGCGTACGTATGGTATCCCAATAGAGACGGATGAAACAGTCTGCATAATTTTTAGTGCGTGAAGTAGCAATATTTACTAAGTTTGTCCCGCAAAACGATCACTGCAAGTTCATGTTTCTTGTGCACGTCTAAGAACATTGTCTTGAAAGCAGTTAAGATTTGCAAACTACTGATAATCAGTACATGGGCCTATAGCTCAGTTGGTTAGAGCACCTGACTCATAATCAGGTGGTCCCAGGTTCGAGCCCTGGTGGGCCCACTTTAAATCAAGCACTTACGTCAAGCGATGTAGGTGCTTTTTTTTTTTGCGAAAAACTTTGAGGAAGAATTGGACTCATTAAACGTGGCATATGTAATCATCACAAAATCAATACTTTGGCATTGAATATAAATTCCTTACCTTATTCAAAACACCAAGACATATGCACCGAAGGACCTTCCTTTACCGTACAGCTTTGGTATCCCTCGGTTCATTTCTGCCCTTGCTCGGTAGGGCGAGGGATACAACGATCCCTACTTGGGAATCTTTAGTGGATTGGGCAAGATGGGCCCCATCTGTTCATAATCTTCAGCCGCATCGGTTAAAAATTGTATCGGAAACTGAAGCGATTTTATGCTATGACCCTAAGTTTCTGTTGCCGGTAGGTGATCCTAAGTCTGATTTTGCTACCGCTGCAATGGGCATTTTTACAGAGTCGTTGTCCATTGCCGCTGCCCATTATGGCTTTGCCGTAAAAAAAACGGAGATCATCGCTAAACCGGATCACACAGTCGAAGAGATAAAACCTTTCGCGCGGTTAGCGCTTTTGCCTATCGAGAGAAGCGAGCCCTTACACCGTGATTTGTTAAAAGACCGCAGGACTGCAAGGAATCATTACGACGGTAAACCGTTATCAACCCTTACTTTAAATACTTGCGAGGACATTGTCAACGCATTTGGAGGTCGTTTCTTTCATTCGAATGATGAGGAATTGGTAGACTATATCATCAAGATCAATCAAGAAAGCCTATTCGAAGATTTGACATCGCAGGATATGCGTGAAGAATTGGATCAGCTCTTTCGCTATTCTAAAAACGAGGCTGAGCAACTCAGAACAGGTCTATGGACAAAGTGTATGGGCTTTCCAGGAAAGCTTGTAAAGTCTGTATTCCGTCATCATAATAGATGGACGAAAGGTGCGCGTAAGCAGATGCTGAAACAATACTATCGCGGAACATTTAGTGGTACCGCGACTGTAGCATGGATTCAATATCCGTGGACAACCAATGAAGATAAGTTCGAGTTTGGTAGGATGCTGTGTAGAATTTGGCTGCAAATGGCCAATGATAATGCCTACATGCATCCGTTTGG
>CATAQZ010000309.1 GCA_949487015.1 Flavobacteriales bacterium UBA4585 | reverse complement strand
TCTTGCTGGGAAATAGCGCCTTTCTCAAAAAGCACCTTATTCCTGGCCCATAACTTTTTCGCCTCATCTAGCGCCACGCTGCTTTGGGCCAATCCCGCTTTCGCACTATTCACCGCAGCACGTGCACGTGTGATGGCACTTTCGTATAAGTCTGGGTTGATCTTTACCAAAACATCGCCTTCGCTTACTTGCTGTCCATCAATAACATTGACTTCGATAATTTCTCCACTAACCTCAGGACTCATTTTCACCTCGACCTCCGGCTGAATTTTCCCGCTGGCAGTAACGGACTCCACTACTGTGCGGCGGTGTGCATATCCCGTTTCAACGGTAATTGTATCTGTACCTGCACCAATCCAGCCTTTTTTCTTAGCCACAACTAAGGCACCAATGACAACGACCGCAACGGGTACAATAATTTTTAAATTCAATTTCATGGTCTGCGGGTTATAGGGTGATTTGATTAAAGAGGTAGAATTCGAGCACTTTTACTTTAAATAAGTAATCGAATTTTGATTGTATCTCGCGACTCTTCGCAGCGAGGTATTGATTCTTGCTTAAGCTCAGGTCAAAGGCACTAATGACACCTGTATCGAAATTCAGTTGTGCATTACCCAGTGCTAGTTCGGAGGCTTGTGCCGAGGCTTGTGAAGCTTCATAAAGCGCAAGCGCGCCTTTGGCATCTAAATAAGCGCGCTCCATGGTTTGTCGCACATTCACTTCCGTTTGCAATGCATCTATAGTTGCATTATCGAGCTGAATTTTGGCGCGCTGTACTGCCGAATGCGTCTGACCGGCATTAAATAATGGTATCTGAACGCCCACTCCTAAGAATTGGTTCCAGTTGTCTTGAAGTTGGTTCGTGATCGTATATTTTTCAGCACTAGCGGGATCCGGCACATTAATGGTGGAAGGCACCTGCTCTATAGATCCGGTCAAGGGATTTTCCACTAACGTGTAGGTCGTTAGTGAAACATAATCTGTGAAATACGGCAGACCTTGAACATAGTTTGAATTCAATTGGGCCGAAAAGGATAATGAAGGATAGCGACCACTTTGGGCCAATTTCACGCCATATTTCGCACGTTCCACATTCGCATCGGCCAATTTCACACCCGGCTGCTTTCCAACCGCATCTTCTACTAGCCCTTCACTGTGGTAACCAGACATTGCGTTCGCCGTTAAATCAACTTCCGGCGTAACAATCTGGAAAGATTCGAAATCCTCTTCCAATTGCAACATCTGATACAGCATCAACTTACTCAGTACTACTGCATTCTGCGCGCTAGTTACATTGCCCTGATCACTGCTGACTTGTGCAACACTCTGAAGATAGTTGTCTTTAGAGAGCGCACCGTTTTCAAATAATATTTCCGTTCGCTTCAAACTCTGTGTAGAAGCATCCAATTGACCTTTTGCAACCGCAAGCAACTGTTCATTCACTAAAATCTGTAAGTAGGATGATGCAATATTCAGGAAGACGTTATTTGAAAGCTCCTGCAACTGGTACAAAGAGGCCATTGAATTCATGCGTGCTTGCTGCAATTGGTATAAATTCCGACCACCATTTAGCAATACCCAATTACTAGACGCTGTAGTTCCCAGCGTTTGACGAGAGCCAGGCTGCCTAGTGTTTGTAATAGGATCAATAGTTAAACCGAAATTCCAGTAGTAGCCACCATTTAGATTCAAGGAAGGCAAAAATGCCATTTCACTTTGCTGCTCGTCTACTTCTGCCAACAACAATCCATTTCTTCCTTTCTGAATATCCAGATTGTGCTCTTTCGCATATTCGATGCACGCACCAAGCGACCAGCGCTCTTGGGCTGAAACAGTGCTAGGTACTACTAACAGCAGTCCTAGTGAAAAGAAAACGTGTGAAAATTGTAAACGCATATCATTAGGGTTAGGGTACCCCTAAGATACATTATTTGTAGGCTTTTTTATTCTTGTAAATCTTATACGCAATTCCCCCAATAATGAGATAAGGGAAAATCATCAGATAGACAATTCCATAATTCAACCCGGCACCAAAACCACCGCCATCGGCCGTTTCCGCCACCGCCTTACACATGGAACACTGCGCAAATCCAACAGTGGTACTCAACAAGAATAGGCTTAAAAGGGCTAGTTTTCGCATCAGTAGTAGGGTTGCATGAAGAGGTAAACCATCACCCCTGTTGATGCTACGTACAACCATACCGGATAAGCGAACTTCACAATGCGCTTATGCTTCGCGATATCGTTTGTCCATCCACGGTAAATACTCAACAGCGCCAGCGGAATAACAGGGACACTCAGCAAAATGTGTGAAATCAATATGAAGAAGTACACAGAGCGTACCACTCCTTCACCGCCAAACTTCGCACTGGGATGGGTCAAATGATAAATGACGTAAGAAATCAAAAACAAGCTGCTTAAAACGAATGCAGTAAGCATGAACGTCTTGTGCACGGTTATCTTTTTATTCTTTATAGCAAATCCGGCAGCCACCAGGCAAACAAAGGTGGCACCATTTAATACTGCATGTAAAAATGGAAAAGAGCTTACCGCGCTGTTTTCACTAATACCCAGGCCTTCCTTCCATTCCGCGGGCAATACCATTAAAAGGGCTACGGCTACAGGAATGATCACGCTTAACGCGTAAATCACGCGAATGATTCTCTTATCGTCAGTCGAATTACTCATCTAATTTGTTGTGTTTTTCACGTTCGTACTCTGCTATAAGCACTTTTATGTCTTCTTCAAGATCATTAAGCTGTGTAACGTCTAAAACGTCATA
>CATAQZ010000308.1 GCA_949487015.1 Flavobacteriales bacterium UBA4585 | reverse complement strand
CCCGCCTCGAGCGGGTTTTTTTATGCCAATTTGCGCCAGAGTGCATCACCTAGTTGTTCTACTTTTTTACGGTCAAGCGACCAGTAATCGCCAAAGCCTAACTTCGCCTCTACACTATCTTCACGCGCAAGCATTTTCGTGCGTGCTGTACAATGGTAAGCACGTATTCCCACAGACCATAAATCATCTACATATTCAGCGCTAACGCCTGATCCAGCTTGAATTTCGATGCGTCCAGCTGCCTGCTCGCACAAGTGTTTCAAAGCAGGCAAGCCATCCTTCACCGTAGGTGAAAAACCACTGGTCAATATGCGCTCTACACCCAACTCAACCAGCAACTCCATCGCCACATCGGGCCGAGCGCAGGCATCAAAAGCCCGGTGAAAGGTCATCCCTAATCCATAGTCTTGCGCAAATTGCGCGACCAATTCCACGAATTCCGCATCCACATTTCGACCCCCGTCCAGCGCTCCAAAGACTATTCCGGAAGCTCCACAGTCACTTAAGATTTTAACTTCCTCAAGCATCATGTGTTTTTCCAATCTATTGTATATAAAATCTCCCGCGCGTGGGCGCAACATAACGTACACCGGAAGGTCACTGACATCCACAGTCATTTCAATCTGAGCGGCTGAAGGAGTCAATCCGCCTTCATTGAGATTACTGCACAGCTCTATCCTGTGCACACCTAAATCGATAAGTTGAGCAGCATGCCCAGGCTCCTCAATTGCGATTTCTATTTCAAATTGGTCGGCCATAAATCTGTACTTCATCTAAGAAATGCCAAACGGACTGCCCTGCTGAGGGGTGATTATCCGGCAATTTCTCAGTATTAGGGATTTTGAAATCGACCGCTTTGGTCGGTGTAAATCCACCATCAGGTGCTAGCACCATGGTTTCAATAAAGGTACCCTCATCTAATGTTGAACTGGTTCTTCGCCACTCATAGCGTTCAATCACATCGCTTTCGACATAGATATCAGTGTAGACCAATTCTGGAATAAGTATCCAACTCAACCTGCTTTGAAGAAAGTTGATTTTAATGGAATCTATTTGATAAGGCGTATTGAAATTAAAATGGCCACTGAAATAATCGGGGCCAAAATATCCTACCCAATTTCCATCTCTATAATTTTCCGATCCCAATACCCCGTTAGCCAATGGGATATCTTTAGTGCCGGTATAAGGCTCGGTTGGAGGACTAGTCAAACAACTGTGCGTCACTAAGCCCTCGTGCACGGCGAATCCGTAGTTCAGCGCTTTACCCATGGCATGCCCATCGCGAGCCGGTTGCACCTTCATTTGATGTGTACCGCGTGCCGTAAAGGTGGTCAAACTCCCCATGGTCATTCCCGTCGGCGCCTCAACAGCGAGTTCAAGATTTGCAAAAGCCGGCTCTGTTGTAACCGCAACTTTGAGATCCTCTTTAAAGGAATCGTTTTTAGTGGCCAATTTCACGGGTACCTGCTCCACATCATAGCTATAGCCTAATGTATCAAGCATAGGGTAATGATTTTGAAGTCGCTCCCAAAATGCATCGTATTCACGATCAGCAGGGTGTGACCATAAAACCTCAGCCATGGCGATTCCGCGAGGCAGGAATCGGCGATCTAAAGTTTCTACATCTGGAATACGTTCCGACCATAAATTACATTCGCCGCCCAAAATATGTCCTGCCAAAAGCGGGTCTAAATCATTTGGAATAGGACTGTAACTATACACTTTCGGCACATCAATACTACTCACCGGATAATCAAAATAGGCGTGTGAAGTCGGACTCATAATGGCATCGTGACCTTGCTCTACAGCCTCAATTCCTCCTTTAAAACCGCGCCAGCTCTGCACCGTAGCATTGGGACTTAATCCGCCTTCAAGAATTTCATCCCATCCGATGATTTGTTTGCCCTTAGTAGCTACATAATTTTCAATTCGCGTATTGAACCAGCCTTGCAAAGCCTCTTCGTCAAGAAGGCCTTCTGCCTTCATGCGCTGTTGACATTTTGGACAATGTTCCCAGCGGTACTTCGGCGCCTCATCCCCGCCAATGTGAATGTAATTTGAAGGGAAGATCTCACATACATAGTCGAGCACATCCTCGAGAAATTCAAAGGTCTGCTCGTTTCCGGCACAGTAGATTTCCTTAAAAACTCCCCATTCCGTTGCTACTTGTACTGACTCACCCTTGCAACCCAACTCTGGATAAGCAGCCAAGGCCGCTTGACTGTGTCCCGGTAATTCAATTTCAGGAATGACTTCAATGCCATAACCAGCAGCATAGTTTACCACTTCTTCCAGATCCTCTCGACTGTACGACCCGCCATAGGTACTGTCTCCATGCATTCGAAAAGCAGCAACCTCTGCTAATCTCGGGTATTGATCCATTGCAATACGCCATCCCTGATCTTCCGTCAAATGCCAATGCAATACATTGAACTTATAAAGCGCCATAATATCGAGGTGTCGCTTGACTTCATCAACCGTGAAAAAATGACGGCAAACATCTAGTAGAACACCGCGGTGGCGAAAAACAGGCTCGTCGGTAATCTCACCCCAAGGAAGTGCAACCTCCGTACCCATCAAGCCCAATTGACCCAAGGTGCTTTGTGCACGATGATCTCCTTCCAAACCGTGATAAACCTTAACTCCGTCCTCGTCTGAAACAATACGGTAGGCTTCTTTAGATAGATTTGAATCCAATTCAAAGTCCACAACATCCAACGTATTCCACTCTGTGCTATCGAAATCGTAGAATTGAACAGGAGGTATCAACGATTCCACAGATGCCCAGTCACGACAATCTTGAGCACCACTCAAGGATTTCGTTTTCGTAGTGACTAAAGCCACGATCACTATTACAATTCCAAAAACAATGGAGATACGCCACCATCTGCGCTGCGCACTTCTCTTCTTTACTCCCATGTTCTCATATATTTCGCATCGACCATTTCATTGCGGTCTTTGGTGCGCAAGGCATAATTAAATCCATTGTAAACACTATATCCACCGTATTCCCCTTGCATATTCATCGCCAGGAATCCCACCTGCATTCCGTTTACACCTGGATGCTTTTTCAATATGCGCTGGACAATATCGTAGCACGCTTCCTCAGGTGAGGCTCCGCGGCGCATAGATTCAACTACGGACGCACAACCTGCTGTTCTAATCATAGCTTCACCCACACCCGTCGCAGTAGCTCCTCCGACATCACCATCAATGAAAAGTCCTGCCCCGATTATGGGACTGTCCCCCACCCGGCCTCTGATTTTATAGGCCATTCCGGAGGTGGTACAAGCCCCCGCCATACGTCCACTGGCATCCAATGCCAACATGCCGATGGTATCGTGATTTTCAACATTTACGCCGGTTTTATATTCCGATTTAATGAGCCACTCTTCATAGTCTTTTTGAACCGGTGGAACGGGCACCTCGAACGTGGCTTTGGAGAAACCGTTCTCAAGCGCCCATTTCTGTGCGCCCTCGCCAACAAGCATGACGTGAGGAGTTTTTTCCATGACCGCTCGAGCCACATCTATGGGGTGAATGATATCTTCCAAAAAGGCCACAGAACCACATCGACTGTCGTGATCCATAATACACGCATCTAGAGTAACGTGGCCATCGCGATCGGGTCGACCGCCCAAACCTACACTTCTATTATTCAAATCATTTTCCGTAACTGCAACACCTTTTTGGACTGCATCTAGCGCGTCCCCACCGGATTCTAAGACTGACCACGCGCCAGCATTTGCTTCCATGCCGTGAATCCATGTACTGATTACTAACGGATTATCCTTGATGGAAGGATCTGGATTTAAGGGTTGCGCGGCTGATTTCAAGGGGTTTATAGCTAGGCCCGCGCCTGCCAAGCTGAGATTTTTTAAAAATCTTCGTCTAGACATGCTTCTGTGTTTCCTTAAACTTACGCATTATTCCTAATTTGTAGACATGCGAAATTGGACCCTATTACTTGCCTTATTCATCGGGCTACAACTTTCCGCTCAAGATGCAGAGTGGACTTCTATTAATGACATCAATCCATTTATCGGTACTGGCGGCCATGGCCACACACATCCCAGTGCACAGGCACCTTTTGGTATGATCCAATTAGGCCCGAATACCCGTTACGACGGTTGGGACGGGTGCAGCGGCTACCACTACACCGATAGCGCAATGTATGGCTTCACTTGCACACACCTCAGCGGCACGGGTGTGAGCGATTATGGCGATTTATTGATACTGCCTTATTCCTCTCCCACTAAAGAAGGAGATCATATTAAATTCTTCAAAGAAGACGAACATGCTCAGGCCGGTTATTACGCTTGTATACTTGACGACGGGACGCGTATTGAAGCGACCGCAGGTGATCGTATAGGAAAATTACGCCTCCACTTTCCTCGAAACAGCTCGCCGGGAATAATGGTCGATTTGAATTTTCGTGACCGGGTATTGAAACAGGATTTCAGTGCACTCGGGGCTGGAAAGTTTGAGGGCCGTCGTATTTCTGAAGGTTGGGCGCGTGAGCAACATTTTTACTTTGGTTTTGAGGTGAGTCCGGCACCAGATTCTGTGTGGAAACTATCTCCCGGGGTCTATTGGCTGTCCTTGCCTGAAGGCACTGTAGATGCTGAGGTTAGTATAGGTATGAGTGGTACTTCGGAAAAAGGTGCTTGGACGAATTTTTTCGGAGAAGAAGCCTTTCGTCCATTTGAGGACGTGTTTACCGAAACTCAAGAAAAATGGCAAAAAGAATTGGCCAAAAGCAAAGTAAAAAGTGCGCTGCCTGATCAACGCGCCATCTTTGCCACTGCGCTATATCATGCCTATTCTGTGCCCAATTTATGGAGTGACGTGGACGGCAGTTACCGAGGACAGGACAATGTCATTTACCGCGATACTGTGAACCGCCACTACACCGTGTTCAGCCTCTGGGATACCTATAGAACGGCACATCCTTTATACACTATTACCCAACCCGAGCGCACGCAGGAGTTTGTGTACGGTATGCTAGATATGTACAAGCAGCGCGGACGATTGCCCATATGGGAATTGGCTGGAAATGAGACCGATTGTATGATTGGTTACCACAGTGTTAGCGTTTTAGCGGATGCCATTGCAAAGGGCTATCATACAGATACGGCCCTCACTATTGAAGCCATGCGAGCCACAGCGGAGATGGATGTCTTTGGGCTAGACGCATACAAGGAATATGGTTTTCTTAGCATTGAGGACGAAAGCGAATCGGTCTCGAAAACATTAGAATATGCGTACGACGATGCGTGTATTGCTTGGACGGCGCAGCGCTTTGAGGATTGGAACACCTACATGGCTTACGACCAACGCTCCTCTGCCTACCGCTCATTGATCGATCCAGAAAGCGGGTACGTTCGACCGCGTACGAATGGGGATTTTTACAGTCCGTATAATCCGCGTGAGGTCAACAACCACTTCACTGAAGCCAACGCTTTTCAATACAGCTTTTCGCCCGTTCATGATATTGAGGGATGGATGGAAGTATTGACCAATTATCGTGGCGCACGTGAAGATTGGAACAACCTGCCCCGCAAAAAGCAAATCGACTTTATTAAACCCCGACATGATGTCCTCGAAGACCTCCTCGACGGACTCTTCTATGCCAGCTCACATACCACCGGACGCGACCAAGCGGACATCACGGGCCTCATAGGCCAATACGCACACGGCAACGAACCTTCGCACCACATCGCCTACCTCTATAACGCCACCAACAATCCACGCCGTACCAGTTATTGGGTGCACCGCATCTTGGGATCGCA
Organism: Flavobacteriales bacterium UBA4585; assembly: GCA_949487015.1. Classification (GTDB taxonomy): domain Bacteria; phylum Bacteroidota; class Bacteroidia; order Flavobacteriales; family Schleiferiaceae; genus UBA10364. The sequence goes on along the minus strand of CATAQZ010000308.1, from coordinate 2,036 downwards.
GTATCAAAATGCCCCGGACGGATTGAGCGGAAATGAAGATTGTGGACAGATGAGTGCGTGGTACGTAATGGCCTCGATGGGCATGTATCCATTGGTACCTGGCAAGCCGGAATATCAGATTTCGACACCGTGGTGGGATGCCATTCATCTTGAATTACCAAACGGAAAGGAATTGGACATCACGGTAGAGGATGTGGGCACCTATATTATGGATTACGACCGTGGAGATAGCTTGCAGATTCCGTTTCAGAAGCGCTTCTTTACCCATGACGAACTCCTTGAGGGTGGCCACTGGCAGGTGAAGCGTGGCGACGAACCTTCGGATTGGGGTAAGGTTTACCGCTATTCGACGAAGATGAAAAACCCAACGCCGCCGGCGCCTATTGTCAGAGTGCCTCGCACATTTACCGGAACCGCACAAGTTGAAATTATCCCAACAGGACAGTATGATTTGTGGCGCTACGACCGTTACGAAAATGTGAAATGGAAAAAGGACCGTAAAGGCCGGCTTCGCATTGGAACAGCTTATGATGATGGATTCGTTACTGCCATCACGCCGCATTTCGGATACGGCAACCATGTGGCGCGGGCGGTATTCAGCAAGCGCAATGAAAATTTGGAGGCCCAATGGATTGTGGGACATCCATCGGGGCAATATTCAGCTGGAGGCCCTGCGGCTATGGTAGACGGTATCACTGGAGATACGGATTGGCGCAAGGGACATTGGGTCGGCGTGCAAGGCCACGATGCTACTTTGGAAATCAACTTAAAAAAGTCAAAGCAGGTTCAAACCATACACGTAGGGATTCTGAAAGATATACGCGCTTGGATTGCTGCTCCGCAAAAGGTGGAAGTTCAAATATTGTACGAAGGGGACGAAAAGTGGCACTTCTTCGGAGCCATGGAAATGGACAACCCGTTGGGACAAGAAGAGGCCATTCGTTCCGATGTAGTGTTGAGTAATCCTCGAACGGATTTAGTAAAAGCCATCCGCATCACCTATACCAATGCTGGACGACTCGAAGATTGGCATCCAGGTGCTGGATACCAGAGCTATTTCTTTACCGATGAGGTAAGATTAGAGTAACTATTTGAATTGTGCGGGAATCTCACATACCGGAATGGGCAACATTTTGTGCTTGTTCGCTGTGTTGAATCGGTTATAAATAGTCATTACTTCGGCTTCGCGGCCTGAGAAATCTGACGCGGATTTTCCCGCTTCTTGCTGCTCCATCGCCCATTCAAGTTCAGGGTAGGACGCGCCGAGCTGGTCTTCGTCCGTTCTATCATCGCCCCACAAACCGTCAGTGGGTTGCGCGGTAAGTATGCTTTCAACAATTCCTAAATGACGTGCCAGTGCAAAAACTTCAGTTTTGTACAGATCAGCAATTGGGCTAAGGTCTACCCCGCCATCACCGTATTTCGTATAGAATCCCACTCCGAAATCTTCGACCTTGTTTCCCGTACCAGCAACTAAAAGTCCATTCGCCTGACCGTGGTAGTAAAGTGCGGACATGCGCAAACGCGCGCGGGAGTTGGCAAGGGAAAGTTCGTGGTCCGCGCCTCCCGGTTGCATAGCAGCAACAAAGTGGTCGTATACAGGGGTAAGGTCTACTTGAGTGTGCCTTGTGTTAGGAAAGTTAGCAGTTAGCCAATTTTGATGCTCCTGACCGCGCGAGGCTTGGTCGGGATGCTGATGGATGGGCATTTCTAGAGTGAGTACTTCAAGCCCAGTACGGGCGCAAAGTGTAGAAGTGAGCGCCGAATCTATTCCACCGCTAACACCCACAACAAAACCTTTGACACCTGCGTTCTCAGCATAGCTTTTTAACCAGTTTATAATATGATCTGCTGTTTCCTGTAATTTCATTGCTTTCCCCTTAATTTTGACCCTATGAAAGGCACCTATCAAATATACCTCTTCGCGCTCACCTTCGTTGTCGCCATCGGCTTCTTTATTCAACGGAGTTTTAACGGTTCGGGTTCATTGTATCCCATAGAAAATGTTGAATATCACCCTTGGGATGTGCGTAGTT
>CATAQZ010000307.1 GCA_949487015.1 Flavobacteriales bacterium UBA4585 | reverse complement strand
GCTGCTTATTGAATGATCAATGCTTTACGAACACTTGCGGCTTGGAACAAGTAATAGCCTGCCGGAGCTGTGAGCTCAAGTGCGGCGTCTAAATCCAACAAACCTTGTTGTATAGCTTGACCGTCGGTACTGTAAATGGTATATGGTGTTCCAGCAGGTAAACCTTCCACATTAAAACGACCATTACTCGGGTTAGGATAAATGTTGATCTGTGCTGCGCTGAGGTCTTTCTGGTTAAGCGTAACATCAAGGTTGAAATCATCGAGGAAAGCATTATTGCCGCCGCCAGAAGTGAAGGCAACCTTTATCATGATCGGCTGGTTGCCGACAAAGTCATCCAGTCCAACAGTCACTTTACGCCAATTACTACTTGTAGTAGGATTCCAAGGATTGGCTTTATTTGTCGCGGCATAGAGTAAGGGGCCGAGCAAAGTGCGAACGCTTTGCCAGCTTTCCCCACAATCCTGACTTACACTAACATTGATCTCGTCCATTGCGAAACCGGGCTTACTTGCGACGGCATAGCGGAAACTGAAATTCATGGCTACCGCTCTATTAACATTGATAAAGTTGGTTACCAATGCATCGGTATTATCCGGTTCGTTATTGTAATTATCAAGCTTGACAGAGAAATCGCCCTCAAAACTATTGAAGCTGTTACGTTCCCATTTGATATTATCGCCTTCCGAATTTTCTACGTGCCAAGTACCGTTGGGGACATCATTAAATTCGAAACCAGAGTTAAAATTATTCGCCCAAATGGTATTGTTCGGCGTATGCACACTCATGTAGCCGTCAATAGAGGATTGTGAAGTTCCTACGGCATTGGTTACAGTTAAAGCAACGTCATAATTTTTATAGGACTTGCCCGATGCGTTGTTGTAAGTAACGGTTGGATTCTGCGCAGTTGAGGTAGATGGTGTACCTCCTGGAAAATACCACGACCAATTGGTGGCATTTCCAAAGGTGCTCATATCCGTGTATTGAACCGTAGTGCCATTACATATGACGGTTTGACTCGCCTTGAAATTCGCTTGTGGCGCACACGGTAAGGCCATTCCTGGTTCAATACCTGTATTTTGTGCGTTAGTGGCGCTTATCAAATAACCTCTTCTCGCCACATTAGCGAGGTTTGAACGCATGATGGCACGCTGATCGTCTGTGAATAGATTCATACAGTTATCGTCAGCATAATCCATATAGTTCTCGATCATATCCGGCTTGTTTGGATTGTCGTTAGAACATGTGTTTGCGTTGGTGTTGCAACCATAACTGGCTTCTAAAACGGGCGGTGTATCGGCACAATTGTCCCCTGAGAAACAACCGCCTTTAAATGGATGGTCTAGACCCAGATAATGCCCCGCTTCATGCGTTAGCGTTCTACCCATACTCGTTCCAGTTCCAATTCTACCCATGCGATCGTGGCGAATTACAATGCCATCATACGTAGTGCTTTGTCCAGGGTTAGGTTTGTACGCATATCCCAAAACCGTTCCTGTACCACTGCTTGATAGCGAGATACTATTCACTACCCAAATATTCAGGTATTTATTGTTCGGCCAGCTGATCAGTCCTTTTACGTTATTGTTGGCGCCTACACTAAGCGCACTTTGTGTTCTGGTAATGGCGGTCGTACAGTTTCCTTGAGGGTTCAATTTTGCCAATTGAAATTCGATCTCACAATCCGCCGCTACCCCCTGAAAAATGGAACGTGTATTCGAAGTATCGGCATTTAAACGTCGATAATCTTCATTTAAACCAATAATGGCATCACGTACTTGTTTGTCAGAAATATTGTCACTTTGAGAATCGTAAATGATATGCACAACCACAGGAATGGTATGAACGACAGCCTCAGTAAGGTGTGGTTCATTAAAGTTTACTGTGGAGATGAATTCAGCTTCGTCTGCTTCGAAGTTGGGGTACAGTCTTTTAACTTCTTCTTCCAGCACGTCATGACCACATTTTTGACCAAACAGTGGCGCAGAAAGAAAGATAAATACTGCTAGAATAGGGGATAGTATGTATTTTCGCATGGTGTGCAAGTTCGTGTTAATTGTCCACGAATCCAACTCAAAAGCGATGCACTATTCACGATGTCAACAATTTGTGCATAGATTTTTGGTTCTTAGCTAAATAAAGATGTATTTTCGCAGCCCTTTTTGGGGGTTGTACACACAACCACTTTAAACATATAAAACGCATTAGCGGTGAATACATTAAGTTACAAGACAGTTTCAGCCAACGCGGCGTCAGTTGAAAAGAACTGGCTAGTAGTTGACGCAGAAGGTCAAACACTAGGACGTTTGGCATCTAAGGTAGCCTTACTTATCAGAGGTAAGCGCAAGCCTAATTACACACCTCACGTTGACTGTGGCGACAACGTTATCATAGTGAACGCTGAGAAAGTAGTTTTGAGCGGAAACAAAATGACCGACAAAACGTACATATGGCACACAGGTTACCCAGGTGGTCAGCGTACTACAAACCCTGAGCAAATCATGGCAAAGTTCCCTGAGCGTATTGTCGAGAAGGCAGTAAAGGGTATGCTTCCTAAGAATCGCCTTGGTGCTGAGTTGTTCCGCAACTTGCACGTATATGCTGGTCCTGAGCACAAGAATGAAGCTCAGAAGCCAACGGTGATCAACATTAATGAAATCAAATAAGTAATAATAAATGGCAAAGTTTCACGCAATTGGAAGACGTAAAACTTCTGTAGCTCGTGTCTACATGGATGAAGGTACTGGTACCATCACCGTAAATGGCAAGGACTATAAGGACTACTTCAACACTGCGCCGTTGCACTACAAAATGGAGCAGCCTTTCAGTTTGACAGAAACTTCTGGCAAATACGACGTTAAAGTCAATGTATTTGGTGGTGGTATCACTGGTCAAGCTGAGGCGATTCGTTTGGGTGTATCTCGTATTCTTTCTGAGATCGATAACGAGAACCGCACATCGTTGAAGCCTGCCGGACTACTTACTCGTGACCCACGTAT